>JAEZAU010000199.1 GCA_023430325.1 Bacteroidota bacterium
GTACAAGGCGGAGCGGGATTTCCATCGGGAAGTGATGCGGCGGTTCCGCGATCGCGATGAAGGTGAAAGGCCGCGTGATGGCCAGCGCCGCTCTCCACAAGCACGCTGATCCTTACGAGTAACAAAAAGGTCCGGTGATCACCGGTTCGGTAACTCTGTCCGATCGGAGGTAGGTGTAGCCGAGGAAGTTGGGCGTGCCCCCGCCGATCCGATCTCCGGGCGTTGCCCATAGCAGTTCTAGCGAAGGCGGGGTCAGGCTATCCGTTCCAAGTCCTTCTCCCTACGGTCGTGCGGGCTTTCCACTTCTATCTTTCACGCGCTGCGCATGGAAAAGAGATCCGCCACCTTCAAATGGATCCACGATATGCAAGTGATCATTCCTTCACCAGACGTGCGCCTTGGATCCGATCATCGCCGTAGATCTGCAACTCATAGATGCCCGCAGCCAGGTCGCGTATGTCGAGTTGGGTGTGGTGAGTCTGCGATCCTCCATAGTTTTTATCGGCCAACTCCTGCATCGCCAAGCTCGGGAGAAATGATCCCATGGACCACATGGCTCAACCGGAAGGGATCCACACCACGCAGGTTCGCGAATAGGATCACCGTCAATTTTTTCTCCGGATATCTGGCAATGTTGGATACGTAACCCTGCCAGCCGCCGCTGTGCCCGATCAACGTATGGCCATTTTCGTTCAGGATGTACCAACTCATGCCCCAAGGCTGATCGATACCATCCCGTGTGATAACCGGCGTCCACATTTTCGCGTAACTGTCCTTGCTCAGAAGACGTCCTTTATTGAGCGCCGCTTCCCATTTCACCATGTCCAGCAAGCTCAAATACAGTGATCCGGCTGCGTCAAGGTTGTGCGATGGGGCAACCCATTCCTGGTTCTTCACTTCGCCGTCCACCAGGCGATAACCTGCAGCACGGTTCGGCACGATATCACTTTCGCTGATGATGCGCGCCGTGGTCATTTGCAATGGATCAAAGATCCGCTCCTTGTAGAATTCCCAATAGGGCCTGCCGGTCACCTTTCCGATCAACATCCCTAGTATGCTGAATCCTGCATTGCTGTACTGCCATTGTTCCCCGGGCGCAAAAGCCAGGGACATTCTCTTAGACGCTTCAAAAAAATCCTGTTCAGTATGGTCGATCTGAAGATCAAGATCCTCCGCATGGTCCATCATTCCCGAAGTATGCTCGAGCAGGTGCCTGATCCTGATCCCCTCCCAAGCATCAGGAGCATCTGAGATGTAGTTCTTCAATGGTGCCTCCAGATCGATCTTGCCTTCTTCAGCCAGCATCAGTACGGCCATTACTGCGAACGCCTTTCCGATCGAACCCGATTGAAAGATGGTCTCGGGCGTCACCGGAACTTGATGCTCCACATTCGCTTGACCGTAACATTTCACCAATACCGGATCCCCATCACGCACCACCGCGATCGCCAGCCCTGGGATCTGTTGATCGTCCATTTCCCGCTGAATGAAGCTGTCGATCGCCAGAACAATCTCCTCCGGAATATCTCCTTTCACACGAAATTCCGGCTGCGCGAAAGATGTGACGGAGGCCAGAAGGAACAGGAGCGGAAAGAACTTCATCTGCGCGAACACTAGAGTGATGCTAACATATACCGATCGTGGTGGCCCGCAGCAATGTGGTAATGGAGAATGTCACCTATGTCACGCCAGCGCCTTCGGAAAGATCCACGGCGGTGCGTGTCAACGAAAATGATCTTGACCACTGATCACATATTCGATCGCCCCAGCCAGATCTTTTTTCCCGGCATATCGATCACCACGCGCCCGAATTTCTCCAGCAGGTTGTTCCCGCAAAAACCAACGGCATCGGGCCTGGCGAAATAACCGGTGGCCGGTTGCACGATCAGGTAGGACTTTTTCAATTCGATCGGTCCAAGGCGAACATCATCCATCAGTTATACCGGCATCTCGATCGCACCACCGATCCCCGTGGCAGAAAAATGCGTCACGGGTTTCAGCTGCGGGTGCTTCGCCAGAATTTCCTGCATGAAGCGATCGGTCACGTTCAGGTACACATCCGGCGACTCGAAAATGCTCGATCCGGTATCGAAACGCATCAACATATCAACACCACCGATCGTGATCGACGTGCGCGGTATGCCATTGTCCATTTCCAGTGGCAGCGCGTGCGCGAGCGTATCGATCATCGACGCCGCGAAAGTGATCGTGCTGTCCACGAAATCGATCGAGACCACGAGCTCCTTCATCACATCCATGCCGAGGATGCCGTGCAGCCGGTGGCCGGGCGGCGCCAGCATGCCGCTCATGTCGTACTTGGTGAAATGGATGTCGGGCACCTCCATGCCACCCACAAAAACGGATCGCGCATGCACATTGGGCACCACGATCTTGCCGGCCATGCCTTCCACGGTATCCACGCGCAACTCGGGTAGCTCCAGCCGATCGGCAACCGCCCGGTCGATCGCGGAAACATTGGCGCCGGTATCCAGCAGGAACAGCAGGCTGTCCTCGCCGTTCACGCTAACGGGCAGGTAGATCAATCGATCTTGGTAGGCGATCGGAAGTGACGGCGGTTGCGATCGTGCAGCGCATACCAATGCAAGCAGGCACAGGATCGATAACACGCCACGGTGGATCATGTTCTTGGCACAAAGATCCGGTGTGTGGAGGATGGAATGGTGAACGATCGGTCAGTTGTTGGGCTGTTGGCAACCACTGCAAGGCGACCGACTCTCGATCGCGGGCGCGGACAGTGTTACCGTAACCTATCACGACGGCGGCAACTCCGGCTTCACCACGGTGATGTACAGGTTTTTGGAGAACGATCGCTGCCTGATCGTGCTGGCCGACCTGGGCGCGCTGGACATCTATGGCATCGCCGGGCGCTTGGGACGCATGCTGCATGGCCGGCCGACCCCACCTTTGCGCCGATCGCTGGTCGCGCATTTCGCGCGGGAACTCGGCAGCAACGGGATGGAAGCCGCAGTGCAGGCTTTCCGCGAGAAACGCGAAGATCCCGATTATCAACTGGATGGCGAGGCCTTCAACTTCCTCGGCTACACCTACCTGCGGGCGGGGCGCGTGGCCGAAGCGGTGGAAGTGTTCAAGCTGAACGTGGAGGCCCATCCCGAAGTGGCCAACGCGTACGACAGTCTTGGCGAAGGCTACATGAAGCAGGGCAACAACGCGCTCGCGCTGGAGAATTACCGCCGATCGCTGGAGCTCGATCCAGGCAACTCCAACGCCAAAGTGATGATCGAAAAGCTCCTGGCGGCCGATCGGAAGTAGGTAAGAAATCCTGAGCGGTGTCGAAGGGTGGGCGTGCCCCTTCGCAAAGCCTTCGGGTCAGGCTATCCGTTCCAAGTCCGCGGCCGTTAAATGCACGGCCTGTGGGCTTTCCACTTCTATCCTTCACGCGCTGTCGCATGGCCAAGTGATCTTGCCCGCAGCCGATGTTTTTGTGTTGGAACGATTGCCCGCCAACCTTTCGCGCAAAGCGACCGTCTCAAGATAGCTAATGCGGTCCGATCGGTGTTTGGATGGAAGACCAGATGTACACTGCCGACTCTGAGCCTACAGTAGAGCCTTATGAGATAAACTTTCTTACATTGCAGATGTCAAAATCCACAATGCTAATGAGGAATATTTTGCTGATCATATGTATCCTCATTTACGGCTCGATTTTCGCTCAGAATTTAGCGCCAAATCCAAGTTTCGAGGATACTCTGGAATGCACTTTTGGTTTAAATAATCTGTCGGCCCTGCAATCTTGGAGTAGTTTTGGAAATAGCGTAGATTACTATCACTCTTGTGATGAAAGTGTTGTAATACCCAACTGTCCATTTGGGTTTCAGTATGCTCACACGGGGGAGGCGATGATTGGTCTGGTAACGTATGTATGGCAACATGCTCCTGGTTGGCCGTACTATCGGGAGTTTGCTGGAGCGATGTTGTTGGATACGCTTGTAGTAGGTCAAGAGTATTACGCGCATTTCTACATGAATCATACGGGCTATATTCCTGGTTGGCAGAAGATAGGGGCAAATAAACTTGGCATTCGATTCTCGACCGTGCCGTATTCATCTACAGCTCCACCAGAGGTTGATAATTTCGCTCACATTTATACGGATTCTATATATGTTGATTCTGTTCAATGGTATAAAGTGTCGGGTACTTTTGTTGCAGACTCGGCTTATACATATATAATCATTGGAAACTTCTTCGATCACATTCAAACGGATACGATCATTTACGATGGCCCTCCTTTTGGTGGTTCGTGCGCGTATTACTATGTTGATGATGTTTGTGTTTCGATCTATCCGGAGTGTGTCGATCATACGTCAGTAAATCATGATCGGGAGCATATTGTGCTGACTATTCAACCTAACCCATTCCAATCATCGTTGACCATTGCGATAGATAATTTTCGGCCATATAGATTGATGATCTTCGATGGTTCTGCGCGTCTAGTAATGGTCCATGAAGGAATTGGTAATGGTTCTGTGGATACATCGTCACTTGGCCAGGGAATGTATTTCTGGAAATTCGATCAAGACGGAGAGTCTTCTAGAACGGGCAAGATCATTCCGAACTAGCCGCCCTTCTGCGCAAGGGATAGAAGCGACAGCCTGCCGCAGGCGAAGCGGCCTCACCCCCTTTCCCCCTCTCCGGAAAAGAGGGGAGAGCTTGGTGTGCCAGCGAGGAGGCGACCAGAGGAAGCCACCGCAGCGGCTACACCATCCGCTGAGACAAGGTAGCTATAGCGGATAGCCCGGTGCCGCTGGCGCTATGGCCCAAGCCAAAGAGACTGTTCAATAAACTGTGTCAGGGTTGAAAAGCACCGAACTTTATCAACACCGAAACACAGCCATGGAAGAGAAGGACCAATTCGACTATGCGGCTTTCGAGAAGGAGGCGATCCGTTCGCTGATGCAGGGCAAGCCTTTGTCAGGAGCCGATGGTGTACTTACTCCATTGATCAAGCGGATCATGGAGGCCAGCTTGCAGGGTGAGATGAACGCTCACTTACAAAGCGATGCCCGGAAGGACAACCGCCGCAATGGTTACGGGCGCAAACGAGTGAAGACCGCCCAGGGAGAAGTGCAGATCAGCACTCCCCGTGATCGAGCGGGCACCTTTGAACCGATGCTGATCGAGAAGCGGCAGCGGGTTCTGAACGAGGAGCTCGACCTGAAGATCCTGCGCCTCTATGGCAGCGGGATGAGCAACAGGGATATCAGCGAGAACGTACGCGAGCTCTACGGTATCGAAGTAAGCGAAGCCACCATCAGCGCAGTGACCGACCAGGTGAAGTCGGCCGTACGTGCCTGGCAATGCCGGCCGCTGGAGGCGGTGTATCCGATCGTATGGATGGATGCCATCCACTTCAAAGTGAAGGAAGATGGAAGGGTGGTGAGCAAGGCGGTGTATACCCTTCTTGCCCAGACCCGCGATGGATATAAGGAACTACTAGGCCTTTACATAGAGCGCACTGAAGGAGCCAAGTTCTGGATGACCGTGCTCGATGATCTGAAGCAACGTGGGGTACAGGATATCCTGATCGCGTGCATCGATAACCTCAAAGGCTTCGTGGAGGCCATTGAGGTGGTCTTCCCTCAGAGCGATATCCAGCTCTGCATCGTGCACCAGATCCGCAATACGCTGAAGTATGTGAACTGGAAGGACTACAAGGAAGTTGTGAGCGATATGCGCAAGATCTACCGGGCATCCAACGAGGAACAGGCGCTGGCCGCCTTGGAGGTCTTTGCTGAGAAATGGCGAAGGAAGTATCCCCAGGCCGTTCGCAGTTGGGAGAACAACTGGAGAAGGCTCTCAAGCCAGTTCCACTACACGGAGAACATTCGCAAGCTGATATACACGACCAATCCTATCGAAGGCTTCCATGCGCAGTTGCGCAAGTACACCAAGACCAAGCGCGTCTTTGATGGTGACTGGGCGCTCTTGAAGTTGCTTTACCTGGTGCAGCTCAGGATCATGGAGAAGCTCTCTGAGAAACAACGCCTGAACTGGAAGGCCATAGCTGCAGAACTACGCATAACCTTTGGTCAACGCTTCGATCCCACATGGATCGACATGGATCAACAACTTATGAGCCTCCCCCAAACCCCCGCGTTGAAAAACTAACAACATCAACAACGACCGCTGACACAGTTTATCTAACAGACCCAAGCCAAAGCCCCAGCGGTATGCGCCCCTCATCACCTCGGCTTCGCTCGGCGTGACAGGCGCATTCCCCAACCTCTTCAACCCACTCAACTGCCTCAACCTTCAACCTTCCCTACCACCGTACCTTCAACCTGCCCTTCCGTCACCCCAACCCCACCCGCACCAGACGAAATGTCCGCCCGAACCCAGCCGCACATGCCGAAAAGTCCGGAAAGGCCCGCCGGAGCGCCTTTTGATCGCCCCGATACCATCGAATAAGTGAACTTATGGACCTGAACAAATTCACCATCAGATCGCAGCAGGCCATCCAGCAGGCGCAGACCATCGCCACCGGATACGGGCAGCAGATACTGGAGAACGGGCACCTCTTGAAAGGCATCCTGGAGGTGGATCCCGATGTTACGCCTTTCCTCCTGAAGAAGCTGAACGTGAACCTTG
>JAEZAU010000100.1 GCA_023430325.1 Bacteroidota bacterium
AGCCGGTATTGCAGAAGCACCTGGAGAATTCGTTGATGCTGGTGACGAGCTTGAATCCGCACATCGGTTATTACAAGGCCGCGGAGATCGCGAAGAAGGCACACAAGGAAGGCACCACGTTGAAGGAAGCTGCCACGGCTCTTGGCCATGTGACCGCGGAGGATTTCGATAAGTGGGTGGATCCAAGCCAGATGGTGAGCGGGGGGTAGATCCGATCAGATGATCAGAAAATTAGATGATCAGATGATGGAATGCCTTTGATGTTGGGATGAATGCAGGCTAACCGCGACGACGCGACGACGCAACGAATACGCGACGTTCTTGATCGGAAAATGAAATCCCATGGTTGATGGGATGAGATCAATTGAACCGCGACGGCGCGACGACGCAACGGGAGCGCGACGTGCGATCTGCGGTTTCCGTAATTACGATCGGAAAATTCCAGGTCATCTGTGATGTCGGATCAATTGGTCACCCGGATCTTGCGTGAGGGATAGAAGCGGAAAGCCCACAGGCCGTGCTTTTGACGGCCGAGGACTTGAAGCGGATAGCCCGACGGCCGATGGTGCGCGGCTTTGCGCGTGGCAGCGGGCGGCACGCCCAAAAAAGTCAGAGTAGTTCTTCCAGCAACGTCAAGACACGTTCCGGCCTTATGCTATGGATCATTTCGATCGGATCCCGGGTGGTGAGATCGGGTTCCGTGAGCACATGCACGTCCTTGCCGATGGGAGCCCAACGGCCTGGATGGATCGGGCGAATGTCGGCGTAGAGACCTATGGCACGGATGCCGGAGGCTGCTGCGATGTGCAATGGACCGGTGCTTGCCGCTACCAGTGCGTCGCAATCTCCGATAAGCGCGATGACCTGCTGCAGGCTGAGCTTGCCGCCGGTATCCACCACATGAGCGCGATCTACAGGAAGCGATCTGCGGTATTGTTCAGCCTCGGCCTCGGTGCCTGTAATGATGATCTGGAATCTCGCCGGATCGAGCAGATGGATGAGCTCGGAGAACCTGTCCAACCCCCATTCCACCGCACTGCCGCTGGACAATGGATGCAGGATGATCTTTTTCTTCGAGGAGGCCAGAAGTTCTTTGACTTTTTGATCGGAGACGGGTGGCCGGAAGCTTTTGAACTTCACCAGATCCTTGAGGGTGGGTACGAGCGTGTACCCGAACGGCGCAAGAAGCTTCACGTTGAGCTGTGCTTCATGCAGATCGGAGTTGCGGCGGCTGAAGGAGGGGCGATGATTGCAATAAAGCCAGTTCCACCAGCGGCGACTGGTGCCCACGCGGTGATCTATGCCGGCGGCCGCCGCCCATTTGGCAATGCGCAGGACCGGGAACACATGCACGAACGCATCTGCATGCAACTGCTTCAAGGTATCCACGGCGCCGCTTTCGCCATTGGCAGTGAGTTGTTCCAGAGTGAGGATGCGATCGATGTGTGGACAACATTCCAACACCGGTACGGTGTAATTGCGGCCTAGAAATGTCAGATACGAATTGGGGAAGCGTTGCTTGAGAAGGCCGGCCAACGGCAGGGTGAGCATCACATCGCCGATGCTGTCCGTACGGCTGAGGATGATATGTTCTGAGCGCTCAGGCATTTTCAAGCGCCATGAGCTTCTTGTATTTCTTGTGTACGGCCAGCGCGGAAAGGCGCGCGATGTGCCAGCCGGCAACGCCATCAAGAAAACCGAGTTGCAGCAGATAACCGCTGAGGAATTTGGCGATCGGCGAGAGGTAGAGCTTCACGGCACCGGCCTTCTTTCCAGCGGCCAACATTCTTCTGGCGTGAAGGGTGCTGTATCGTTCTATGCGCTCCCGGTGATCGGCGAGGCTGTGGTAGGAATAGTGAAGCATATCCGCAGTGAGGTCAGTGATCTTCACATCGGGATGGAGCTGCAATTCCTCGTGCACGTGATCACCGGCCCAGCGGGCGGCACTTTTCGGGAAGAGACGGATCTTGCGATCGGGATACCAGCCACCGTGCTTCACCCATGTGCCGCAATAGTTCGTGAGCCGGGGGAAGCGATAGGCACCTTTCAACCCCTGCGCCTTCTCATGAAGGATCTGCGATCGCAATTCTTCCGAGAGTTCTTCATCCGCATCGAGGGAAAGGACAAAAGGATGGGAGGCCTGTGAGTTGGCGAAATTCTTCTGATCGGAGTAATCGGTCCACTTGCGGATGATCACCTTTGCTCCGAGACCCTGCGCGATCGATCCTGTTCTATCCGTGCTCTCAGCATCCACCACGATGATCTCATCGGCGATCCCTTGCAATGAGGTGAGGCAGCGCGCGATGTTCAATTCCTCGTTCAGTGTGATGATGATGGCGGTGATACCGATCACGGTCCGAAGCTAATACCCATGAAAGTGGAACGCCACCCGGAAAGGTGGCGTTCACATTACTTCAAGGATGCGGCCTACAGATGCTCAACGATGAATTTGCCCCGGCCGAGTTCCCCGGATGCCGAATCGATCCGATAGATATACAAGCCGTCCGCAAGGAACGCGGTACTCATGGTAGCTCTTCCATTGACCATCTTTTTGGTCGCCACCACGCGGCCACTATTATCGAGGATGGTGATGGTATGAATGCCGTTCGCGTGTGGACCTGAAAGATCGAAGAAAATGTCCCTGTCCGCAGGATCAGGGAACACTTTCAAGGAAGATCCCTCTGTTTCAACGATCGACGTATTGGGTGCGACCAGTTGCAAACAGTAATCCTCCGTTTCGCCATAATTGTAATTGTCGGCACAAGGACCGCTCACCGCACTGTTGAATTTCATGACGATGCGCATTCGTGAGAATCCTGCGGTGGCCGATGCGGGGATGGTGATGTCCGTGGTCACCGTTGTGCTGGTGGTCTGTGGGGCATCATAGACCAGTTCACCAGCATCCTCGAACGATCCGTCCTGGTCCAGGTCGATCCATACCTTGAAGTGCTCGCTGTAAGTCCACCCGGTGAAACCCGGGGTCATGGTCAGCGAGTACGTGTTACCGATGGTCAGTTGCGTGCTCAAGTGCGTAAAATCACCATAACCGCCATCATTGCCGCTTACGTTGTTGATGGAATTGAGGGTGACGCTCTGGATGAACTCATCACTCGAATCCTCGGAAGCTGAAGGGCAGTAAGCATGATCTACGCATGCACCGCAGCCGGTGGTGGTGAATGTTATCGAAGATGACCAACCGGAATCCGCCGATCCACATTCGCTCAAGACCTGTACTTCGTATCCGGTACAGTTGGTAAGGCCCGTCAAAGCTGTGGAACTGTTGGAGATGCCGGTCACCTCCACCCAGGTGCTTCCGCCGGTGGGCCGGTATCTGATGCTATAGGTATCTGCTGCGAACACGCTTTCCCAAAGGATCGATGCTGCATCATCGCTGATGTTGGTGGCTTCCAATTGCGGTGGTACTGAACAGCAGCCTTCGCTGGTCCAGCTGAAGGGAGAACTGAACGTGCTCTCTTCATCTCCACAATCCACGCTCACCTGGAATTCATACTCGGTGCATGCATCAAGATCGGTGAGTTCGAGTTCATTTTCCGTCAGGGCAGAGATGGTGGTCCAGGTCGTAGTACCAACAGGTCTGTATTGAACAGTGAAGATCCCGGTATTCACGAATTGCCAGGAGAGGATCGAGTAGCCTTCGGATGTGAACGTGACGGCCAGGTCATACGGTGGTGGACATGGACCGCAATTGTTCATGATCTCGTTCAAGCTGTTGGCCGAATTGATCCTTCCCCCAGTCACGGTCTGTCCGGGAAGATTGCCGACCTGTTCAACGCCCGCGAAAAGTGCATCTCTTACGAATTGGGCGCCCGCCGCCGGATCACTATGCACCAGTGACATCATTGTGGCGCAGGGGGCGCTGTACAACAGGCCGATGACACCGGCGGTCAAAGGGCTGGCGAAAGAAGTGCCGCTGGTGCTGCCGTAACCGCCGCCGATGCTCGTTGTACGCACATCTTCTCCAGGCGCTCCCACATCCACATGGGTGAGGCCGTATGCCGAGAAGGTGCGCATGTCATCTTCATTGGTGGCCGTTACGCTTACCAGATATTCGCTCGGGCAGGCCGTCGGCAGATCGCCGACCACATCGATGTTCACGTTATTATTCGCTGTTGCACCACAGCTGAGTATGCCCACCGTGCCGAGTGAATCATACATCGCGCACCAGATGGGAGCGTTGCCTGGCTGGCCATTATCGATCCCCCAACTTGCGTTGGTCGCCACCACGAAAGCACCTTTCTCACCATTGGTCTCATTGTACATGCGGCGCATCACGAGTGGATAGGTATAAGCGGCGACCACACTCGCTTCCTGGGTGCTGGCATAATCGACCACCATCATCTTTACGTTCCAGTTGGCACCGGCAACGCCCATACTGTTGTTCCCTTTGGCACCGATCATTCCCGCCACCTGTGTGCCGTGGCTTCCTCCGTAGACATCATCATTGTTGCCACCCGGGTTCCAGCCCCGGCGATCGTCCACATAACCGTTCAGGTCATCATCAATGCCGTTGTTGGGGATCTCATTGTAGTTGTACCATGCGTTGTCAATGAGGTCGGCATGCGGCAGATCGGAATTCTCGATGATGCAGACCACGATCGTATCTCCGGTGGCGGTGACACCTCCTGTGGTGATGTCCCATGCAGCTTCACTATCGATGTTCTGGTGATGCCATTGCTGGCCGTACTGGGTATCGTTCGGAACGACACGTTCTTTCACGATGTGATTGTTCTGGACAAGCATAACTTCCTTGTGATCGGAAATGGCCTTCAGCATACGTTGTTGGGAGATGGCATTCACATCGAATTTCAGAAGCCACGTGCGCATGGGCGCTGACAGTTCCCGATCGATGAAGGCACCTGTGTTGATCCCATCAACAGTGCGCAGATCGGTGGCGACCTGGGCGGCCGAGCCTCCGGGTGTGAGCATGATCATCAGATCGCCGGGAACATATGCGGGGCCCTGGCCGGATGCGATCGATGCGATCAGCATCACGAGCAGGAAAAAAGGAGTGCGGAAATAAGAGGTCATGTAGGTGATGCAGGTTCCTGCAAATCTACTCGATCGGTCCTCCACCGGCACCAAATTCAACGGTCCGTAACGTTGGTCTGTCTTGGAAGGCTGTGAATTGTGCGTTCGAGATCACACGTGCACGTGTATGCGCTTCACCCGCTGGGAGATCGATGTAAGCACTTCGTATGGTATGGTATCCAACGCCTCGGCAAGCTCAGTGACCGGATGTTCCTTGTTGAAAATGAAGGCTTCATCTCCGATCGATGCTTCCACACCGGTAATGTCCACCATGCACATATCCATGCAAACGTTGCCTACCACTTTGCATTCTTTTCCATGGATCCAGACCCTGCCTGTACCGTTGCTCAAGCGGCGGTGGAATCCATCGGCATAACCGATCGGAAGTGTGGCGATGGTCATCTTTTTCTTCGCCTTGAAGGCGCGTTCATAACCGATCGAATCTCCTTTTTCGATCTGCTTGATCTGTGCGATCGGCGTGCGGAGCGAGGTGGAATGGATCAAGCCGCTGGTCTCTTTTTCATCAGCACCGATGCCATGTAGTCCGATCCCAAGCCTCACCATATCGAATTGCGCTTCAGGGAAACGAGTGATCGCCGGGGAATTGGCGATGTGCAGCAAAGGCCGGTTGCCGAGAACTTCGATGATCCGATCGGCCATTGCCCGGAATGTAACGATCTGTTCGCGAGTGAACCGATCATGCTTCGGTGTTCCGCTGGCCACAAGATGCGAGAAGATGGAGACCACGTTCAACATCGGTGCCTCACGAAGTGCCTCGATCAATGCCGGCAGGTCTTTCGCTTCAAGACCGAGCCTGTGCATGCCGGTATCCAGCTTGAGGTGGATCGGCAATTTAACCTGTTCGCTACGACCGAATTCGATCGCATCCCTGAGCGATCTCATATCGTAGATCTCCGCTTCCAAGCGGTGGTCCTGTAGCACGCGAAGCGCCACAGGTTCGGGGTTCATCACCAGGATGGGAAGACGTATGCCGTGCCGTCTGAGCTCGATCCCTTCATCCGCATACGCGACGCCCAGATAATGCACCTGCTCATGTGCGAAGAGCCGGGCGAGTTCCACGGCCCCGCTGCCATAGCCGAAAGCCTTTACCATGGCCATCACTTTCACATCCGGCTTCAATCGGGCGCGATAATGGTTCAGGTTGTGGCGGATCGCTTCGAGATCGATCTCCAGCACTGTGCCGTGCACCATGCGTTGCCACTGCTGCACCAGATCTTCCAGATGGTATGTGCGTGCACCTTTCACCAGAACCGTGGCACCAGCGAGTTCGGCCGGATCCAGATCTTCAAGCAATGATCGCGTATCAACATACCGATCGATACGGAAGGGACCGGTTAGGCCGGGAAGGGCGTCCCCTCCGATAATGATGGCCCTATCGATCGCGGATCCGATCAGAAGATCGGAAATACGTGCTACCAAAGCTTCCCGCGTAAGGCCTGTCTCCAACATCTCGGTGAGCACCACCACTTTCTTCGTTCCCGATCCGGCCACCTGCAGGTGATGGAGCGCTATGCCGAGCGATGCCAGATCATTGCTGTAGGCATCGTTGATCAGCTTCATGCCGTGCGTGCCCTCCAGCACTTCGAGACGCATGGCAACAGGTGCCAGTTGAGCAGTACGTTCCTTGATCCATTCCGGGTCATGACCCAGATGGAGCAGAAGTGTCACGCAATGCAATGAATTCTCGATCGAAGCCTCATCAGTGAACGGGATCTGGTATGTGAACTCTGCCTTATCGTTGATCACCGAGATGCGCGTTCTGTCCTTCAGTACTTCCTTCCGTACCACATGCAACCAGCCGTTCCGCTCCCGGGACCAGCCCCTCAATTGAAGCCGTTGATCGATGCCGCACTGCTGTATGGCTTCATTCACTGCAACATGATCGGCACAATGCACCAATGCTTCAGAACCTTCAAAAAGCTTGAGCTTTTCAAGTGCCTTTTCGCGAACGTTCCTGAAATTCTCAGCATGTGCAGGGCCGATGTTGGTGAGGATACCGATGGTCGGCCTGATCACCGATCGAAGTCTTTCCATTTCGCCGGGCTTGCTGATGCCTGCCTCGAAAATGGCCATCTCATGGCCCGCGTTCATGGCCCACACGCTCAACGGCACTCCCACTTGCGAATTCCAGCTTCCCGGGCTCCGCACCACGTTCATGCACGATCGCAGCATCTGGTACAACCATTCCTTCACCACTGTTTTCCCATTGCTGCCGGTGATCCCGATCACAGGAAAGCGCTGCTTAGCGCGATGCCATCCGGCAAGTCGTTGCAGGGCATCCAGCGGATCGTTCACGATGATGTAGCCCGAACCATCGGGAATTGCGATCGAGGGATCGCTGATCACTGCATGCTTCACGCCTTTGGAAGCGAGATCGCTCAGGTAGCGATGGCCATCATGCCTATCACCCTTCAGCGCGAAGAACAACGTGCCGGCCGGAAAGATCTCTTTGCGCGAATCGATACTGATGTGCTGGATCCGAGCATCGCCGTCTCCAATGATCCGGCCGCCGACCACATCGGCGATCTGCTTCAATGAATGATCTGTGGCGCTCATTGACCTCCCGATCGGTCCGAAAGTTCCGCAATGGCCGATCCAGCCCGCGCAGAATTGAAACATTCCCTGCAGAGCGGTTGGTAACTATCGGTCTCGCCAAGCAGGATAAGATCTTTGCTGGCGGTCTTGCGGTGGCTGAAACTCGCGAGTGAACCGCAACCGGAACAGATGGCATGCACCTTGGTCACATACTCGGCCATGGAAAGCATCTGTGGAATGGGACCGAAGGGCCTTCCCTGAAAATCCATGTCCAATCCGGCAACGATGACACGGATACCGGTGCTTGCAAGTTGTTCGCATACCTGGGGAAGTCCATCATCGAAGAACTGGGCTTCATCAATGCCGACCACTTCCACATCACTGGCCATCAGCAACAGATTGCTGCTGTTGGGGATGGGCGTGCTGCGGATCGAAGTGCGATCATGGCTCACCACCTCGCTCTGGGCATAACGTACATCCACTTCCGGCTTGAAGATCTCCACCTTCTGCCGGGCGAACTCCGCGCGGCGCAACCGGCGGATGAGTTCTTCCGTTTTTCCGGAGAACATGCTGCCGCAGATCACTTCGATCCATCCGCGGCGTTGTCTGCCGGTACCGGTATGCTCCAGGAACATGAGATATCGCCTGCGATACGTGGTGCGTTTTGCAGGAGCGGCGAAAATAGGGATCTTCGCCATGGCCGGTGGAATACCGGAGCGGTGAAATGGAGAACGGATTCAGCACATTGAACGATCTTGCCAGGGCGCTTTCTGCGGCCGGGCAAGGCCTCGAGAGAGGAGATCTTGATCTTGACGGCCTTGAACAGGCATGCAGTGATGCGCGTGAGTTCTATGAAAGGCTGATCATACTTCGCCACAAAGCGCGTGAGGCGGCCGTGGGCCGTGCGCCGAAAGAAGAGGATGTTGCTGCGAAGGAGAACAGGATGAGGAGCAATGTGGCCGAACCTTCGCAGATCCGTCTGGATACGAGACCACCGGACGTTTCACCCAGACAGACCTCATTGATAGATGCGATCGAACATCATGAAGTAGTTCCATCTTCGATAAAGGACCCGGTCAAGAGCGGAGATCCGCCACCCGCTGGGGAAAAGCCGGTGAAGCTGGATCGCATGAAGAAGGACAAACCCGCAACTCTGGCGGAAAAACTGGAGAAGGCATCGATAACGAACCTGGGCAAGGCGATCAGCTTGAGCCATAAGTTCTGGTTCGTATCAGAACTGTACAACGGCGATCGCATATTCTACGAGAAGAGCATAGAGCGGCTTGATGCGATGAGCGGTCGTGATGAAGCAGAGACTTTCGTGCAACAGGAGGTGATCGCAAACCTGAAGAAGCCCGCGGATCCTGCGGCATTGAGTGCATTCATGGACCTGATCGAACGCCGTTTCCAATGAGATCGATAATTCTTGCTGTAGCACTCCTTCCCGTTGCGATCACCCACGCACAGGAGCGCGACCAGATCCTTGCACAGGCCAGGAAATATGTGGAGAAGCTCGCGAGCCCTGAATTCCATGGACGTGGGTATGTGAACGGCGGTGATTCCATAGCGGCGGAATATCTCGCTGCGGAATTCCAACGGATCGGGCTTCAACCGGTGAAGAAGGATTTCTTCCAACCCTTCAAATTCAATGTGAACACATTCCCGGACAGCATGCGTGTTGCGATCGACGGGCAACAGTTGGAACCGGGGAGGGATCATTTGGTGGATGCGGTCTCCGGATCGGCGGACGGTCGTTTCAACATCGTGCATCTGGCCGCTGCAGATCTGCTTTCGCCCGAAAAGCGCGCGATGGCGATGGGTGTTGCCACAGGAAATGCGATCCATGTTCAATGGCCTGCGACCAACAATGCCGACTCACTTCAACTCTTCGCAGAACTGGAGCGTGACCTGATGCATTATGGTCCTGTGCTCAAGAAGAGCGATGGAAAGTTGACGTGGTCCGTGGGGCGTGAAGCATTGCCTTTCCCATTGATCGAAGTGAACAGCGATCTGCTCACCGATAGCAGTGCCGTTCTCGAGCTCAACGTGAAGAACAAGTTGAAGAGTGCGCATCAGGCCCGCAATGTCATGGGCAGGATCAAGGGCGGAGGAAAGGGCATCATCATGATCACTGCACATTACGATCATCTCGGGAGAATGGGCAGCGAGACCTATTTCCCTGGCGCTAACGATAATGCCAGCGGTGTGGCCATGTTGCTGAGCCTGGCCGAGCATTTCAAGAGGAAGACGCCGAAGCACGATCTGGTCTTTGTCGCTTTTGCCGGTGAAGAAGCAGGCCTCGCCGGATCGGAATGGTGTGCCGTGGACAGGCCGATCGACTTCGGGGATGTGCGCATGCTGATAAACCTGGACATACTGGGTACCGGCGATGACGGCATTACGGTGGTGAACGCCACGGAGCAGAAAGCCGCCTTTGATCGGTTGGTGGCATTGAACGGTGCGAATAATTATTTGAAGGAGATTAAAGCGCGCGGCCCGACATGCAACAGCGATCATTGTCCGTTCGTGAAACGTGGTGTCCCGGGGATCTTCATCTATACCCTCGGCGGCATCTCGGCTTATCACGATGTGCATGACAAGGCGGAAACGCTTCCGCTCACGAAGTTCCCCGAGCTGTTCATGCTGCTGCGCGACTTCATCGGCAACTATCGATGAACGAACATCGATCGTTCAAGGCTTCATTGGTATTGGTGCCCACACCCATCGGCAACCTTGATGACATTACCATCCGTGCTGCGAAAGTGCTCGCAGCGGTGGATGCGGTGATCGCTGAGGATACGCGTGTCACGGGCAGATTACTGCAACATCTTTCGATCGAAAGGCCGCTTATCAGTTTTCATACGCACAACGAGCACCGTCTGGTGGAACAACTTGTGCAAAGGCTGGCGCAAGGAGAACGCTTCGCGTTGGTAAGTGATGCGGGAACCCCGGGCATCAGCGATCCCGGGTTCCTGCTGGTGCGGGAAGCGTTGCGCGCGGGTATCGAAGTGGAATGTCTACCCGGTGCCACAGCATTCGTTCCAGCACTCGTGGTCAGCGGCCTGCCATGTGATCGGTTCGTCTTCGAAGGATTCCTTCCACCGAAAAAAGGAAGACGGACACGCTTGAAAGAATTGGCAGCAGAGGGAAGAACGATCGTACTTTATGAAAGTCCGCACCGGCTGTTGCGCAGCCTGCAGGATCTGCAGGAACATTTCGGCGCGGATCGAAGGCTCAGTGTTTCGCGGGAGATCAGCAAGCTTCATGAAGAGACGGTACGCGGAACTTTTCCCGAGTTGATCGCACACTTCATGAAGAAAGAACCTCGGGGTGAGTTCGTGATCGTTGTCGCTGGAATGGAACATTGATCGATACTATCATGCTCGCATGGACACTCACGAAACACGGCGATCCTGAAAAGGTCTTCCGCCTACAGGAATATCCCGATCCAAAGCCTGGCGATGGACAGGTGTTGATCGATGCCGAAGGCTTCGGACTGAATTATGCCGACGTGATGGCCGTGCGGGGCCTGTATCGCGAAGCGCCGCCCGTGCCCAGCATCCTGGGTTATGAAGTGGTCGGCCGGGTGGAAGCTGCGGGTGCCGGTGTGCCGGAGGATCTCATCGGCCGGCGCGTGGTCGCTTTTACGGAATTCGGCGGCTATGCCCAGAAGATCGTTACCGATCATCGTTCAACAGCCATCGTGCCTGAAACCACCACATTGGGCGAAGCTGCCGCGCTGGCCACGCAAGGTTGCACTGCCTGGTATGCTTCCATGGTCCTTTGTCCGCTGCATCCATTGGAACGAGTGCTGGTACACAGTGCCGCAGGTGGCGTGGGCCATCTACTGGTGCAGATCGCATTGAACCGTGGTTGTGAGGTGATCGCGATCGCGTCGGGTAGCAAAAAGCTCGATCTTCTGCGATCGATGGGCGCCCAACATGTGCTCGATCGCAAAGCAGAAGATCATCTTGATCGTTTGCGGAAATTGACCAGTTCAAGGCCGATCGATGTGAGCTTCAACGCGGTCGGCGGAAGCACGTTCAAACAGGACATGTCGATGCTGGCCAGCGGTGGAAGACTTGTTCTTTTCGGAGGATCGGAGCGCGGCTCGTTGGGGTCTTTTGGCACGTTGAAGTTCGTATGGCGAATGGGTATCCTGTTGCCGATCTTCCTGATGATGAAGAGCCAGAGCCTGCTTGGTGTGAACATGCTGAAGATGAGCCGCAACAAGCCGGAGCTGCTCGCACTTTGCCTCAGGCAGGTGGTGGAGGCTTATCGTGACGGCATCATAAGGCCGTACGTACATCGGGAGTTCGATCACACGGAATTACCGGAAGCTCATCGCGAACTGGCTGCAGGCGGGACGATGGGAAAGCTCGTGGTGCTGTGGAAGTGACGCGCTGCGGGGTCTAACTTTGCATCCTCGCCATGAGCTTTACAAAAGACGCCGTTCTTAACGCACTCTCACGCATCATCGAACCAGATCTGAAGAAGGACATCGTTGCGTTGGATCTGGTGCGCGACATCGTTATTGAAGGTAACAAAGTTTCGTTGAAGGTGGAGGTGAGCAATCCGGCCATGCACAGCCGCAAACGCATGGAAGAGGCGGTGGTGTTCAACCTGCAACAGGCGCTCGGTAACGATGTGAAGGTATTGGTGGATGTCACGGCCTTGAGCGGCGAACGCGGATCGATGCGCAAAGTGCTTCCACAGGTGAAACATATCGTGGCTGTAGCCAGCGGGAAAGGCGGCGTGGGCAAGAGCACGATCACCGCGAACCTCGCAGCTGGATTGGCCGCAAGAGGCATGAAGGTCGGGTTGGTGGATGCCGACATCTACGGGCCCAGCATGCCGCTTATGTTCGATGTGCTTCACGAGAAGCCAGGCACCATCGAGAAGAACGGCAAGCATTGGATCGTCCCAGTGGAAAGCTATGGCGTGAAATTGCTCAGCATCGGCTTCTTCGCGCAGATCGATCAGGCGGTGGCCTGGCGCGGACCGATGGCCACCAAGGCCCTTGAACAATTGATCAAGGATGCTGATTGGGGTGAACTCGATGTGCTTCTGGTGGATCTTCCGCCGGGCACTGGCGACGTGCATCTCACCTTAACACAGGCCGTACCACTTACCGGCGCAGTGATCGTAAGCACACCGCAACCCGTTGCACTGATCGATGCGCGAAAAGGGATCGGATTGTTCCGCCTGCCAAGTGTAAACGTTCCGGTGCTTGGCATCGTGGAGAACATGGCCTGGTTCACTCCCGCTGAGCTTCCAGAGAACCGGTATTACATTTTCGGGAAGGGTGGTGCCCGTTCTCTGGCCGGGGAGCTGAAGGTCCCGTTCCTTGCCGAAGTGCCCCTTGTGCAGAGCATCCGTGAATCAGGCGATGTAGGCCGCCCTGCGATACTTCAGAAGGATACGCCAGCGGCCCGGGCTTTTTCCGATCTTTGCGATGCCTTCCAACAGCGGCTTGCTGAACTTGACAAAGAGAAGCCGGCATTAATTGCAAGATGATGGAGATCATGGAGAAGCTATCGCATGAGGCACGCATCCGCGAGGCGTTGGATGATCTGCGCCCATTCCTGCTGGCCGATGGAGGCGATATCACTTTTGAGGAGTTGACGGAGGATGGGGTTGTGAAAGTTCGTCTGCATGGCGCCTGCCGCAGCTGCAGCATGAGCCCCATGACCATGAAGGCCGGCGTGGAAGAGGCCATCAAGAAAGTGGTCCCTGGTGTGAAGCGTGTAGAAGCCCTCGACCTGATCTCTGATCGAAGTGCCCTGATCGATCATTTCAACTGATCGAAAAGCGAGGCTTCAGCCGCTGCAGCGGTGAACGTTTCGTTTCTTTGTCGCACCGCCGCACCTTTCCATGACGCCACGCTCCACCATCAATTACAAGCGCATCTTACTGAAGCTTTCCGGCGAAAGCCTGATGGGCGAAAAGTCCTACGGGATAGATAACGATCGGTTGGATCAGTATGCTTCGGAGATCATCGATGTTGCAAAACAAGGTGTTGAGGTGGCCGTCGTCATTGGTGGTGGCAACATCTACCGCGGGATGAATGCCAACGGCAACGGTATCGATCGGGTGCAGGGTGATCATATGGGCATGCTCGCCACCATGATCAACAGCCTGGCGCTGCAGAGCGCCATAGAAGCAAAAGGATACAAGACACGCTTGCTCAGTGCCATCAAGATGGAGCAGATAGCCGAGCCGTTCATCCGCCGCCGCGCCGTGAGACACCTTGAGAAAGGAAGGATAGTGATCTTCGGTGCTGGTACCGGCAATCCGTATTTCACCACCGATACGGCTGCAAGTCTCAGGGCGATCGAGATCGAAGCGGATGTGATCCTCAAAGGCACCCGTGTGGATGGCATCTATACCGCCGATCCGGAGAAGGACAAGAGTGCCACCAAGTACGATAGGATCACCTTCAACGAGGTTTACGAAAAAGGCTTGAACGTGATGGATCTGACGGCGTTCACCCTTTGCAACGAGAACAAATTGCCGATCATCGTCTTCGACATGAACAAGCCGGGCAACCTGAAGAAGTTGATCGCCGGCGAACAGGTGGGCACTTTGGTGGAATTCTGATCTCTATCGGTACGCGCACTTGCAATGGGCCTGCTTTGATCCCTGGTGGATCGGATCTCATAAGCTGACGTGCTGCCATATGCCACAAGGCAACTTCCCCACCCCTACATTTGCTGCCCACCGGAGGCGACAACGCTACTGACTTCATTCCATGGCACGATCAGCATTGCTCGGTATTTCTCTTGTAATGAAGTATTGGATGGCCCTTACGGGCCTTTTCCTTGTCACGTTCCTCATCACGCACCTGGCGGGGAATCTGCAATTGCTGGACAGCAGTCCCGATGGCCAATTGAACTTCAACCGGTACGCCGAGTTCATGACAACGTTCCCGCTGGTGAAGTCGATCAGTTATGTTCTCTATTTCAGCATCATCTTCCATTCATTCGATGGCCTTCTCCTCGCATTTCAGAACCGGCAGGCCCGACCGATCGGTTATGCGTACGAGCGCCCGGATCGAACAGCGCTTGGTACGCGCGGAGGATGGCGATCCTGGGAACGTTGATCCTGGTTTTCATCGTGATGCACATGCGCAACTTCTGGTACACGTACCATTGGGGAGAGATCGGTGTGGATGCAGAAGGCCGCAGGGATCTCTTCACCGTGGTGCAGGCGGCTTTTCAGGAATGGTGGTATGTACTTCTTTATGTGATCATGATGGGCGTTCTCGCGTTCCATCTGCTCCATGGCATTCAGAGCGCGTTCCAATCGCTCGGGATCAACCATGGCCGCTATACGCCGATGATCCGCAATGTCGGCGTCTTCCTCGCCGTGGTGCGTCCCGTATTATTCGCCTTGATCCCCGTGTGGATGTTCTTGAATTGATCGATCGCAATCATGAGCAAGCTTGAAAGCAAGATCCCCGATGGACCGATCGAGAAGAAATGGTCCAAACACAAGAATTCGATCCGCATCGTTGCGCCCGCGAACAAACGCCGGATCGATGTGATCGTAGTTGGCACCGGGCTGGCCGGGGCAAGCGCCGCTGCTTCACTGGCCGAGATGGGTTACAACGTGAAAGCGTTCTGTTTCCAGGACAGTGCACGCCGCGCACACTCCATCGCTGCGCAAGGCGGCATCAACGCGGCGAAGAATTACCAGAACGATGGCGACAGCACGTATCGGCTTTTTTACGATACCGTGAAAGGAGGCGATTACCGTGCTCGCGAAGCGAACGTGTACAGGTTGGCCGAGGTGAGCGCCAACATCATCGATCAGTGTGTGGCGCAGGGCGTTCCGTTCGCGCGTGATTACGGTGGATTGCTGGACAACCGCAGTTTTGGCGGTGTGCAGGTGAGCCGAACTTTCTATGCGCGCGGCCAGACAGGTCAGCAGTTGTTGCTTGGCGCATACAGCGCATTGATGCGCCAGGTGGGCAAGGGCACCGTGAAGATGTACAACCGCCACGAGATGCTCGATGTGGTGGTGGTTGATGGCAAAGCCCGTGGCATCATAGCACGCAACCTGATCACTGGAGCGATCGAACGCCACGGCGGACATGCCGTGCTGCTGTGCACTGGCGGTTATGGCAACGTGTTCTTCCTCAGCACGAACGCGATGGGAAGCAACGTCACCGCCGCCTGGAAGGCCCACAAGAAAGGCGCGTACATGGCCAATCCGTGTTACACGCAGATCCATCCCACATGTATTCCTGTAAGTGGATCGCACCAGAGCAAGCTCACATTGATGAGCGAATCGCTGCGCAACGACGGGCGTATCTGGGTTCCGAAGAACATCGAGGATGCGAAGGCGATCCAACAGGGAAGAAAGAAGGGGAGCGATATTCCGGAAGCCGATCGGGATTATTACCTCGAGCGCCGCTACCCGAGTTTCGGCAACTTGGTGCCTCGCGATGTGGCCAGTCGCGCAGCGAAGGAAAGGTGCGATGAAGGCTACGGCGTGAATCCGACAGGCGAGGCCGTGTACCTCGATTTCGGCGCGGCGATCGAACGTTACGGCAGGGTGGAGGCCAACGTGCACAAGATCGAGAACCCTTCGAAGGAATTGATCCGCGAGCTGGGCGAGAAGGTCGTGAGCGCCAAGTATGGTAACCTCTTCGACATGTATGAGAACATCGTCGGTGAGAACCCATACAAGGAAGCGATGAAGATCTACCCGGCCGTTCACTACACCATGGGTGGGCTTTGGGTTGATTATAACC
>JAEZAU010000113.1 GCA_023430325.1 Bacteroidota bacterium
AACTGCCGATGATCCTGGAGAAGCAACGGCGCAACAAGCGGATCATCCAGGAGCGGTTGCAGGAGATCAACGGTCTTTCATTCCGCAAGCATGCCGATGAGGCCGGCGACAGCGCCACATTTTTCCACCTGTTGCTGCCGGATGAAGCGATCGCGCGTGCCACCACGAAACTCTTCAGCGAAGCGGGGATCGGTCATGCGTATTGGTACGACAACATGTACCACTACATCAAACAGTGGGACCACCTGAAGGAACTGCGGATGCCTTTCCGCATGGTGGCGCACGAGTTGGGATTGCCGCAGGATCTGAAGTCCATGAAATTCCCACAGAGCGATGCCGTGCTCAGCCGCCTGATCAGTTTCAACATACGCGTAACGTGGACGGAAGAGGAGCTGAACGCGATGCTGGATAAGATGGAAGCTGCGCTGCGGAAGGTGCTGGAAGGAGTGAAGGCGTAGATCTTTCCGATCGTTTTTTGGGCGTTCCACCAGCCCGGTCTCCGAAGCCCGCGCTGCTGTCGGGCCAACCGCTGCAAGTCCGCACTCGCAAAGCCTCGCTTGCGGGCTTTCCGCTCATGTCCCTAACGCTGGCTGGCGCAGACCCGGGTAATGAAAACCTGTAGGGCATGATCCATTCCGATCGCTGATCTTGCATATCTCACCGATCATCACCACCTTTGCACCCCCAAATCAAAAGGGGACTTAAAAAAACTCAGCGACATGCCAACTCGCATCCGCCTTCAGCGTAAAGGCAAAAAAGGCCGGCCCTATTATCATCTGGTAGTGGCCGATTCCCGTGCACCACGCGATGGGAAGTACATCGAACGGATCGGAGCTTACGATCCCAACCAGAACCCTGCGTTCATCGAGGTGAACACCGATAAGGCCCTGGATTGGCTCCAGAAAGGAGCACAGCCCAGCGATACCTGCAGGGCCATCCTCAGCTACACCGGCGTTCTTTACAAGAACCATCTGCAGAACGGTGTGAAAAAGGGTGCTTTCGATCAGTCAGAGGCCGATCGCCGGTTCGACATCTGGAGCAATGAGAAGACCTCCAAGATCGAAGGCAAGAAGAACCGACTGAACCAGAGCAAGGAGCAAGCCGAGCAGGAGCGCATACAGGCCGAGAACAAGAAGTCCGCCGATCGTGCCGCCGCCTTGAGCGCCAAACTTGCTACCCAGGAGGCACCTGCAGCTGAAGCCGCGCCCGCACCCGCTGAAGGAGGTGAAGGTGAGACTCCCGCCGCAGAGTAATAGGGAAAATGTATAGCCAGAAGCCCGTGCGGAAGGTGCGGGCTTTTTTTTAGACCTGGCCGTGAGGGTGTGTCAGGGTGCAATAGCTATATGCATGGCCATACATATAGATCAATTCAACTGGTGGAGTGCCTGGGTGACCTCAGTCGTCAGTTTTTGGGAAAATTCCACGCCAAGGATCCGCTTATATGAATGTTGGAGCTTTTGCCAGGCCATCATTGCGTCACCCACTTTCTCCAATCCGTTATCAGTAAGAAATATTCTTGAAGTATTCCCAAATGCTTCACGAGCAACATATCCGAGCATGAGCATTTTATCGATCGCGCGGGTGATCGTGCTCTGATCAAGTTGATGAACGACTGCCAGGTCGCCTACGGCAATACTTGGAAATTCCTTTAGTGTCATTAAGATGAAGCCTTGAGTAGGCGACAACTTGACTGCTCTAAAATGCAATTGCGCCAAGCGTTCGAGCCGGCGATATAGAGCTGAAGAGGAATGGTATAAGCATTTGTTGAGTTCGTCTTGTAACGTTTCCATTCACGTGAAGCTAATATGTATGGCCATGCATATACCGCATTAAAGCTCTCCACCTCTCCACCGTTCTCATTGCCCCGTATATTTCCATTATCTTCATCCACATGGACCTCGAGAGTCTTCAGCGGATCGGCCGTCTTGGTAAGCCGTGGGGCCACCGAGGTGAACTGACCGTCCATCTGGAGAATTGTGATCTGGAAGATCTTGTTCCCGAAGGCGCTCTTTTTGTCGACATTGAAGGACAGAAGGTCCCATTCTTTTATACCCATCTGCGCGATCAAGGAAAGGCCGGTGTGCTGGTGAAGTTCGATGAGATGGCCGATCCCCAAAGCGCCGGCATTCTTGTGGGGCGCGATATCTATGCGCCGCCCGGCCACCTTGCCGATGGCAGTGATGAAAGCTGGGATCCGGAGGAATTCATCGGCATAGTGGTGCGGGATGAAGAGCACGGCGAACTGGGAGAGGTCACCGCCATTGAAGGCACCGATCGCAACCCCGTACTCGTGATCCTGCACGGTGATCAAGAGGTGATGGTCCCACTGGTGGAGGACTTGATCCTGGACCTTGATCTGGAGGAACGCACCATGCTTGTTCGCACTCCCCCTGGGTTGATCGAAATGTATCGGGGTGATGCCGGCCAATGATCGTTGAGAGGCGGATGTTGTTGGCCGGCCACCGATCTGCGTAAGTGGCGTAGGCGGAAAGCCCGGACCATGCACAGCATGGGAGGACTTGCAGCCGCAGACACGCCCTCACGGAAATTCGCCCAAGATCAATTCAACATCAGGATCGCCTTGTACAGCGCGTTGTGCAGGATGGTCAGGTGATCTTCTTCGGGCATGTGCACCAGCTCTACGGACCCGGTGGAAACGGTCTTCAGGGTGGTGGCGAACGATCGAGCATCCCTTTCCATTTCATGGCCTTCACTGCCTACCATGATGATCAAGCGATCGGGAAAAGATCGGAGGGCGACAGCCTCATTTTGCAACCGCTGCATGATGCTTCCATCATTCCACCAAAGGCTCGGGCTTACGATGATGAAATTGTTGAATGCGGATCGTTGTTCGAGCAGAAGTTCGGTAAGCAGTAGGCCGCCCAAGGATTGACCGATCACCGTGCCGCCGGGGTGTACCTTGTAAATGGAGGCCACTTGCTGAGGGACCTCGTTGGCCAGAAAGGGAATGAACTTCTGCGATCCGCCGGAGGTGGGCAGATCCTTACGGTCCTGTTCATTAAGAGTGGGTGATGTGAAGTCTCTTTTGCGATCCACATTGGCGACGCCCACAAGTATCGAGGGTGGCATTTTGCCGATCATGGTCAGGAACTGCATGAGGCCGGCCACATGCAAAAGGTCCTCGTTCACCGATCCATCCAGCAGATAGAATACATGATAGGTGCTGTCGGGATGATGGCCTTCTGGAAGAACGATGTTCAATTCACGCACCTCATCCAATGAGCGCGATCGGAACTGATGGGCCTTGCCGATCGTGATCGGCCTGATCTGCTGTGCGTTCGCGATCGAAGTTCCGATGGTGATGCACAATACCAGTAATAGTGTTCTCCACATCGGGTCAAAGTTCGGCATGGATCGTTGGAACCGGGCATCCTGTTATTTCCTTTGAAGGCGATGACCACCAGCGAGAAATTCAGGGCGACGATAGAAGGAGGGAACACCACCAAGGGCGACGCGATCATTCTGGGCGGCGCGATGCTGCATGGAGAAGCACAAAACGGTCTTCATGTGAAGATCCCGTTGCGCACCATGAACCGCCACGGGCTCATTTCCGGTGCCACTGGAAGTGGAAAGACGAAGACCCTGCAGGTGATCGCCGAGCAACTCAGCTTGAAAGGTGTGCCTTCGATCCTGATGGATGTAAAAGGCGATCTCAGCGGCCTTGCGGCGCCAGGTGTCGCGAACGAGAAGATCCAACAGCGACATGAAAAGCTCGATCTGGTCTATGAGCCGCAGGCGATCCCTGTGGAATTGCTTAGCCTGAGCAACGAACCCGGAGCAAGGCTGCGGGCCACTGTCAGCGAATTCGGGCCGGTACTGTTGGGGCGCATACTGGAACTGAACGATACGCAGCAAAGCGTGCTCGCACTGGTGTTCAAGTACTGCGATGACAACAAGATGCCGTTGCTGGATCTGAGGGATCTGAAACGCGTACTTCAACATATCAGCAATGAAGGGAAGGCCGATGTGCAAAAGGAATATGGACAGGTAAGCCCCGCCACTGTGAACACGATCATGCGCAAGATGATCGAGATGGAACAGCAGGGCGCCGATCGGTTCTTCGGCGAATTGAGCTTCGATGTGCAGGACCTGCTTCAAGTGAAGGACGGCAGGGGAGTGGTGCACATCGTACGGCTTACCGATATTCAGGACAAGCCTCGACTTTTCAGCACATTCATGCTTTGCCTTCTGGCAGAGATCTATAATTCATTCCCCGAGGTGGGTGATGTGGAGAAGCCCAAACTGGTGTTGTTCATAGATGAAGCACACTTGATCTTCAACACGGCCACCAAAGCACTTCTGGAACAGATCTCGACCATCATCAAGTTGATCCGATCGAAAGGGGTGGGGGTGTATTTCTGCACGCAGGATCCCAGTGATGTACCGGAGGATGTTCTCGGACAATTGGGCTTGAAGGTGCAACACGCGCTTCGCGCATTCACCGCAAAGGATCGCACCACGATCAGGAAGACCGCCCAGAACTATCCGATCACCGAATATTATGATACCGAAGAGCTGATCACATCACTTGGGATCGGTGAAGCCCTGGTGACCGCGTTGAGCGAAAAAGGAACGCCGACACCATTGGCCCATACGTTGCTTCGCGCACCGGTCTCACGCATGGATGTTCTTTCGCCGCTTGAGATCGATGGACTGGTGGCACGAAGCGCGTTGGCGAAGAAGTACAATGAGGTCATCGATCGGCAGAGCGCGTCGGAGATACTTGATCAACGCATGAAAGAGGGAGCTCCTACAGCACCTTCCATGGAAGAAGAGAAAGGACCGAAGGAAAAGGAGACCAGTACGTGGACCGATATCACCCGTAACCCGATGGCACGCCAGGTGGGTAATACGCTCGTGCGTGAACTAACCCGAGGTCTGCTGGGTGTGCTAGGAATAAGGCCGGCAACGCGAAGAAGGAGACGCTACTAAGAACGAAAGGCGCCGAGCGGCGCCTTTCGAACGATCGAGATCAGATACTAACGGCGGTTCATGAAGATCATGATGTAGTAAATCAACGTTCCGATGGAGCCGATCGCAGCCACCAGATAGGTCCGCGCAGCCCATTTCAAGGCATCGGCGCTCATGGCATATTCACTCGTGGTGACCACGCCATTGCGCTTGATCCATGCCAAAGCACGATCGCTGGCATCATATTCCACGGGTAAGGTGATCACACTGAAGAGCGTGATCATCGCGAACATGACGATGCCGATCAACAAAAGGCTCGGGAACGTATTGATCGTGAAGATCCCCGCCAGGATCACCCATTGCACCCATTGGGAGGTGATGCTCACCACAGGTATCAGCTTGCTGCGCATCTGCAACCAGCTGTAGGCGGTGGCGTGTTGCACAGCATGGCCACATTCGTGCGCAGCGACCGCCGCGGCGGCGGCGTTGCGTGCGTGATATACCGGTTCGCTCAGGTTCACCGTGCGGCTGCGCGGATCATAATGATCGGTCAGTTTACCGGGAACGCTCACTACACGCACATCCGTAAGGCCATGGTCGCGCAGCATCTGCTCCGCCACTTCGCGCCCGCTCATTCCATTGCTCAAGGGTGTACGAGAGTATTTCTCGAACCGTGATCGTAGCTGCTGGCCAACGAGCCAGCTCACCAGCATGATCACGATACCGATCAGATACGCACCACCCATCGGGTTACCTTCCATCTTACTATTAGATCTGGCCTTCAGGCCAGCAAAGCTGTTGCCGATCGCATCGATCGGTCAAAACGTCAGTTACCCCCGGCTTCAGCCTCATCCGCACGCTTGATCTCCTCGTCCAGGATCTCGTCCATATGCTTGCGTGTCAGCTCATCGATCTTCGCATCGGCGCGCGCCTGCTTTTTCATGAAACGCAACATCGCGTTCTTCTTGATCTCATAGGCTACGTAAACGGTGTAGTCTCCGGTGGTCTCGTTCAGCCGTACCTCTTCCCCGGTCTTGCGCATATCGGCCAACTCGGTGTTCATCACTTCGCGCACAAGGCTCTGGAACTTATCGGCCACATCACGCGCATTGGCATTCTCGGTCTGCCCAAGGTATTGATCGGTCACAGCCCGCATGTTCGTTCCGATCTGGCTTGCCAACTGGGCGCGGGCCTCGCTGTCCGCCTTTCCGCGGGCGATGTTCTGTTTGACGCTGACGCCCTGGCCGGTGCTGCGCCACCAGACGTTGTTGCTTTCGTATTTATTACCGCTGAAAGGTTGGGTGACCTTCACACCGGCCGCCGTTGGCTTATTGCTCTTGCAGCCGGGAGCGGCCATGGCCATGGCCAAAAGGAGGATGGATATGCCGAAGGTGGTGGGGTTCAGCAGTTTCATGTGATCTGATGGTGTTGATGTGCGGCCAATGGAAAAGTTCGTGCCATTGTCCGCCGGCAAATTTCCATCTTCTTTTTTGCCTCCCTCAAAGATGCAATTAAAATGATGCAACTTTCGCCCCTAAATCCAAACCAACATGAGAGCATTGAAGACCATATTGATCATCGTTGCGGCGCTGGTCGGTCTGTTGCTGATCTTGGGGCTCACAGGTCCCAATACCTCTGAAGTAAAGCGATCGGTAGTCGTCAACGCCAGGCCTGAGACCGTCTACCCGTACATCTCATCGCTGCGTGAAACACACCAATGGGGCCCATGGATCGACATGGAAAAGGATGCGAAGGGTGATTGGTCAGGAGATGATGGCGCGGTGGGGTCATCAATGTCCTGGGAGGGCGATACCCTGGGCAAAGGCAGCCAGACCATCGTGGCCATGGAAGAGAACAAGAGGGTTTCCACGGAATTGAAATTCCTTGATCCTTGGGAATCCACTTCCAAAGTGGATATGGTGCTGACGCCAGAGACCGATACTACCACGCGCGTGGAATGGGTCATGATCGGCCAGAACGATGGAATGATGTCAAAGTTGATGGCCCGGTTCATGGATATGGACAATATGATCGGACCCGATTTTGAAAGGGGACTCGCCAAACTGAAGACACGGGTGGAGGAGAAACAGATGGCCGTTGATGCGGAATTCCGCTCCAAGAACTTCCGTGGCTATACGATCGAAACAGTGGATATGCCAGCGAAGACCTATATCGGAAAGCGTAACACAAAAGTGAAGTGGACGGAATTTGAGCAGTTCTATGGAACGAACTTCGGTGGTGCTTATGGTGCCGTGGGTGCAGCCGGACTGAAACCGGCCTGCTGCCCGAGCGGGATCTTCTTCGCCTGGAACGAGAAGGATCAAACGGCCGATGTGATGGCGGGTGTGCCTGTGGAAGGTGGCGATGAGAACACCAAGGTGAAGGGCTGGGAAACGTACACCTTGCCTGCTTCCAAGATGTTGCACATCAAATATTACGGCTCTTACGACAAATCCATGGAAGCCCATATGGCCATGGATGACATGATAAAGGCGAACGGGCTGACACATTACGGCAATGTGGTTGAAGAGTACGTCACCGACCCTGGACAGGAGTCGGACACGACCAAGTGGTTGACCAACATCTACTATATGGTGCGCTGATCATTGATCCGATCGAAAAGACCCCGGTCCATATTGGGCCGGGGTCTTTCTTTGTAGCAGATGGAACTGCGTTTTGCGCCATATCGGTTGAGGTTCAAACAACCTTTCGGCACCGCCCATGGTCTGCGCGATGGAACGGATTCTGTCTTCGTACGGCTGGAAGATGAGGGCGTTCAAGGTTTTGGCGAAGCCACTTTACCTCCATATGTGAAAGAGGATCAAGCATCCGTCACGGAATTTCTCAGGAGCCTGGGTAAAAGCGTAGATCGCGATCGGATCTTCAGCATCGACCCAGGCGAACATCCAGCGGCCAGGGCGGCGTTGACAACCGCTTATTTCGACCTGATATCCAAGCAGGAGTGCAGGTCGATCGAAGAAATACTTCAACTCAATGATCTGCCCTGGCCAGCGAGTAAGATGTCTGTGATCACCTTGGGGATCAGCGATCAATCCTTGGTAGTTGCCAAACTAAGTGAACTGCCCAATTTCAATTCATTGAAGGTCAAGCTGAACGGTGTAGATGATGAGGAGATATTGAGGCTTGTCTTGCGGCTGGATCCAAGGCCAGTGCTTCTGGATGCAAATCAGGCCTGGCGATCGGTGGATCATGCGCTGCGGATGATGGACCTTGTGGGTCAGGATAGACTTATTGGCATCGAACAGCCATTTCCCGTAGAACGATCGGACTTACAGGAAGATCTGGCCAGGCAGTCCGGGATCCTGATCATTGCTGATGAATCGATACAAACTCTGAATGATGTGGAACGATGTGCTGGATCGTTCAGCGGGATCAATATAAAGCTTATGAAGTGCGGTGGACTTGATGAAGCGGTGGCGATGCTGAAGATAGCGAAGCACCGGGGTTTGAAAGTGATGCTCGGATCGATGAGCGAAAGTTCCCTGGGTTGCGGAGCGATGCTTCGTTTAAAAGAGCATGCAGAGGTGATCGACCTGGATGGCCCATGGCTGATCTCGAATGATCCGTTCTATGGTGTTCGGCTGGAAGATGGCGAGCCCATCATCGATCGAACCGGCAGGCACGGCATAGGAACGACCCTCAACCCAGCTCATGCCCAATTATTTGGCGCATAATTTATATTATGTCAAGTTGAATATGAGTTGATTGCCAGCCGGTTGTATCGGTCCTCATTCACAAAGAACCCTCATGCAACGAAAAAGCCGGACTTGTGGTCCGGCTTACTTTCGTAGATCTGATCTGTCCTATTTCCCAGCGCTCAATTTGTCCTTCATCTGCTGGTACTTCTCCTGATCGTTGGTCTTGGCATATAGTTTCATCAACTGCTGGATCGTCTGCTGATCATCAGGACGAAGTTCGTGGGCTTTCTCGAAGTATGGCACCGCTTTCAAGTAGATCTCATCGGCGGTCTTCTTGCATTTGGTGTATTCCGTGTCGCTCTTGATCGCGTTGCACTTCTCGTATTCGAATGCTGCACGGTTGTTATAGAGCACACCTACGTTGAAGTACGCATCGAAGAATTTCGGGTCGAGTTCGATGCTTTTCTTATAGGCTTGCTCGGCTGCTTCATACCACTTGATCATGTCAGCTTCGGCCGGTGCGGCTCCTTCCTTGGGGTTCGCCTTGCTATCGAACAGGCTTCCTTGCACCGAGTACAGGATAGCATTGGTAGGGTCTTTCTCGATGGCCAGCTTCACGGTCTCCTCGGCCTCCACTGAACGATCCGCTGCAAGCAGATAGCTCATCTCATCGAGGATCAGGTCCTTGTTGTCCGGGAATTTGGTACGGCCCTCACGTGTCGTAGCGATCGCTCCATCAAGATCACCATCCTTCCGCTGCAGGCTTGCGATGAACCGATAGATCTCCGGCTTGTTGTAGCCTATTGCGATCGCTTCGCGATAACGCTTTATCGCATTTGCATTATCACCTTTGGACTCATAGGCCAGAGCCGAATTGAAGACGGCGTTGGTATCTGCCTGTCCGAACGCTTTGGCGATCCGCTCACTGTGACCATAAAGCTCTATCGCTTTATCGTACTCCTTGGCTGTGAATGCATCATTTCCAGCATTCAATGACCGGCCCTGCAACGCGCCCAATGCCCGGATGTTCTCTTCCCGGTAACTGTTCTTGGTGTCCAGTTCCATAGCCTTCAAATAGCTTTCGATGGCCTTGGTCATGGCATCGGGGAACTGGCTCTTCAATGCCGGATCCTCGCTCTCGGCGATCAACCGGTAGATGTCACCGCGATACCGCCAGGTCTTCTCAGCCACGCCGGTCTTCGCATCCTGCGTAGCCTGATCGATGAAGCTGGCGGCCTTCGGCAGATCGCCATCCTTCATGTAATTGTAAGCGCTCACGACATTCGCGTTCTGCGCTACAGCTACCACCGATCCGCCAGCGATCGCCAGCGTCAGCAGCATCTTCTTCGTGATCATGTTCAGGTGGTTCTTCATTCTTCGTCGCCTGCGTTATCAACATCAATGCCAGCATCTGTACCGGCCTCACCTTCACCGCCATCACCGGTAAGGGCCGTATCATTATTCAAAGCCGATCCACCCTCTTCGCCTTCAGGTTGATCTTCTTCTTTAAGGTCACTATCGATCTTGGCAACGGCAGCGATCTGGTCGTTCTTGCGCAGTTCGATCAGGCGTACACCCTGGGTCGCTCGTCCAAGAACGCGCATCTCGTTCAAGCCCATTCGGATCGTAAGGCCGCTGCGGTTGATGATCATCAGTTGGTCATCGTCCTTCACATCCTTGATCGCGATGAGGCAACCGGTCTTATCGGTGACCTGCAGGGTCTTCACTCCTTTACCACCGCGGTTGACCATTCGATACTCATACTCTCCTTTTTCATCTACTATGAGAGAACGCTTGCCATAGCCTTTCTCGCTCACCACAAGGATCTGGCGTGTGCCCAACTCGCTGGCATCCACCGTGATCATGCCGATCACTTCATTGTTTTCCGAACCGCCGCCCAGGTTCATTCCTCGCACGCCGCTGGCATTTCTGCCCATTGGTCGCACATCACTTTCCTTGAAGTGTACTGCACGTCCATCACGGCTGGCCAGGATTATGTGGCTGTTGCCGGTGGTCAACTTCGCCTCAAGCAATTCGTCGCCATCGCGAATGCCCACGGCGATGATGCCATTGGCGCGTGGGCGGCTGTATGCTTCAAGCGTTGTCTTCTTGATGATGCCCTTTTTGGTGCACAGTGTCACGAAGTGCTTTTCCAAATGCTCCTGGTCCTTCAGATCGGTAACGTTCAGATAAGCAACGACCTTGTCATTACCCTCCAATTGTACAAGGTTCTGGATGGCCCGGCCCTTGCTCTGGCGGTTGCCTTCCGGAATATCGAAGACGCGCATCCAATAGCAACGGCCCTTGCGGGTGAAGATCAAGAGGTAATTGTGGTTGGTGGCGATGAACAGATGCTCGAGGAAATCCTCGTCGCGTGTGGTAGATCCACGGCTGCCGACACCTCCCCTGCTCTGTGTGCGGAATTCGTTCAGGCTCGTACGCTTGATGTAGCCCATATGGCTGATGGTGACCACCACCGCTTCGTCGGCGATCAGGTCCTCCATGCGCATATCACCGCTCGCGGTAACGATCTGTGTGCGACGGGCGTCGCCGTACCGTTCCTTGATCTCCAAGGTCTCATCCTTGATGATCTTCATTCGCATCCCCTCATCGGCCAGTATGGCGCGTAAGTGTGCGATCAACTTCATCAGTTCGGCGTGCTCTTCGCGGATCTTGTCACGCTCCAGCCCCGTCAGGCGCTGCAGGCGCATGTCCAGTATCGCACGTGCCTGGATCTCGCTCAATCCGAATTGGGCCATCAGTCCTTCACGGGCAATATCCGGGGTCTGGCTGGCGCGGATCAAGGCGATCACCTCATCCAGGTGATCGAGGGCGATCAGCAGGCCTTCCAGGATGTGTGCCCGCTCTTCCGCCTTACGCAGTTCATACTTCGTGCGGCGCACCACCACTTCATGGCGATGGTCCACGAAGTGACGGATCATGTCCTTCAACCCAAGCAGCATCGGGCGGCCGCCTACCAGCGCAATGTTGTTTACGCTGAAGCTGGTCTGCAGGCTGCTGTATTTGTATAGCTGATTGAGCACTACGGTGCCCATCGCTTCGCGCTTCACATCATACGCGATGCGGATGCCGGTACGATCGCTGTAATCGTTGACATCGCTGATGCCTTCGATCTTCTTGTCGTTCACCAGATCGGCGACGCCCTTCACCAATTGCACCGCTTTGTTGGTCTGGAAGGGTATCTCCGTGCAGATGATGGTCTCGCGACCGGTGCGTTCGTCCTCTTCAATATGGCACTTCGCCCGGAGTACCACCCTGCCACGGCCGGTATGGTAAGCCTCGCGGATGCCTTCAGTACCGTAGATCACTCCGCCGGTTGGGAAGTCAGGCCCCTTGATGTACTGCATCAGGCCCTCGGTATCGATGTCCTTATTATCTATATAGGCTATGATGCCATCGCACACTTCGCTCAAATTGTGCGGTGGCATGTTGGTGGCCATACCCACGGCGATACCTGAAGCGCCATTCACCAGTAAGTTCGGGATCTTGGTGGGCATCACGCTGGGTTCTTCGAGCGTATCGTCGAAGTTGGAGCGCATATCCACTGTCTCCTTATCGAGATCGGCGAGCACCTCTTCAGCGATCTTCTTCAGGCGCGCTTCGGTGTAACGCATTGCTGCCGGGCTGTCGCCATCGAGGCTTCCGAAGTTGCCCTGCCCGTCCACCAATGGATAACGCAAGCTCCAATCCTGCGCCATACGCACCATAGCATCATACACGCTGCTATCGCCATGCGGATGATACTTACCAAGCACTTCACCCACGATACGTGCGCTCTTTTTGTAGGGACGGTTGCTGAGAACCCCGAGGTCCTGCATGCCGAAGAGCACACGGCGGTGTACTGGCTTGAGTCCATCGCGCACATCGGGCAGCGCCCGGCTAACGATCACAGACATCGAATAATCGATGTAGGCGGTGCGCATTTCGTTCTCGATGTTGATCGGTATGATCTTCTCTCCTTCTGCCATATCTGTCAGTCTGGTGCGCTGGCCCGGTACTTGCGGACCGCTCCCCCGAAAGGGAGCCCGAAAGTACTCCGAAAGCCCCTATCGGCCGACCCTAATTTTTCACAACCGCACAGTTCCTTGTGGAAAAATGCACGTTCATCAAACAGACCTGTGAGAACAGGCGTTGATAGCTTGCTCCCCAGATCGTGGTGGTTACCTTTAACACCACGGTACAGCCACAGGGACCATAGACAGAACCCGAACGAACGAATGGACGCAAAATTTTCTCCCCGGGTACGCGATGTCATCACCTTCAGCAGGGAAGAGGCATTGCGGCTGGGACACAATTACATCGGCATTGAGCACATCCTGCTGGGGCTCATCCGCGAAGGTGAAGGCAATGCGGTGAAGATCCTGCAGCGTCTGGAGGTGGACCTCGATGAGCTGCGTAAGGTCGTGGAGGGTTCCATGGAACCCGCATCTGCCATGCGCCCCCCAGAGAAGGACAAGATCACACTGATCAAGCAGGCGGAGAAGATGCTCAAGATCACCTTTCTTGAAGCCAAGCTTTTCAAGAGTCCGCACATCGATACCGAACATCTTCTGCTCAGCATGCTGAAGGACGAGGATAACCTGGCCACGCGCACACTGCACAAATTCCATGTGGATTATGAAAGCGTGAAGCATGAGGTCGATGCCATTTTGGCCGATGGTGGACCTTCCGCTGACAGCTACAGCAGCAGCAAGCCCAAAGCGCAGGGACCGCAAAGTGCGGATGATGATGACGATGATAGCGGTGGTAGTTTCAGTACTGGCGGAGGCAGCAGGAAACAAGGCGATACCAAGAGCAAGACCCCGGTACTGGACAATTTCGGCCGTGATCTCACCAAGCTCGCAGAGGATGGAAAGCTCGATCCGATCGTGGGCCGCGAGAAAGAGATCGAGCGTGTAAGCCAGATCCTTTCACGCCGCAAAAAGAACAATCCGGTTCTGATCGGCGAACCTGGTGTAGGTAAGAGCGCGATAGCGGAAGGTCTTGCGCTACGCATCATTCAGCGGAAAGTGAGCCGCGTGCTGTTCAACAAGCGCATCGTCGCACTGGACATCGCCAGTCTTGTGGCCGGAACCAAATACCGTGGCCAGTTCGAAGAGCGCATGAAGGCGGTGATGAACGAGCTGGAGAACAGCCCGGACGTGATCCTTTTCATCGATGAGATCCACACGATCGTGGGCGCCGGTGGTGCCAGCGGATCGCTCGATGCCAGCAACATGTTCAAGCCTGCGCTTGCACGTGGCGAGATCCAATGCATCGGGGCAACCACGCTTGATGAATACCGCCAGTACATCGAGAAGGACGGAGCATTGGAACGCCGCTTCCAGAAAGTTTTGGTGGAACCGACTTCCGTTGATGAAACGATCCAGATCCTCAACAACATCAAGGAGAAGTACGAGGATCACCACAATGTGAACTACACCGATGAGGCAATTTCCGCCTGCGTGAAGCTCACCAACCGCTACATCACAGACCGGCATCTGCCGGACAAGGCGATCGATGCGCTGGATGAGGCAGGCAGCCGTGTGCACATCAGCAACATCGTGGTGCCGAAGAACATCCTCGAAGTGGAACAGAAGATCGAGGAGATCAAAGAGGAAAAGAACAAGGTGGTACGCAGCCAGCGCTACGAGGAAGCTGCGAAGCTCCGCGATCGTGAACGGCAACTTTTGGAGGAACTGGAAAGGGCGAAAAAGCAGTGGGAGGAAGAAAGCCGCAACAACCGCACGGTCGTAAGCGAAGAGAATGTAGCGGAGGTAGTGGCCATGATGAGCGGCATTCCGGTGAACCGCATCGCGGAAAAGGAAAGCGGCAAGCTCAAGCGGATGAAGGAGGAAATGGTCGGCAAGGTGATCGGCCAGGACCAAGCGGTAGCTAAAGTGGTGAAGGCCATCCAACGCAACCGTGCCGGCCTGAAAGATCCGAACCGCCCGATCGGAAGCTTCATCTTCCTCGGTCCTACCGGCGTTGGTAAGACACAGCTGGCGAAGGAGCTTGCACGCTACATGTTCGATACCGAGGATGCATTGATACGGATCGACATGAGCGAATACATGGAGAAGTTCTCCGTGAGCCGCTTGATCGGTGCGCCTCCGGGCTATGTGGGGTATGAAGAAGGTGGTCAACTCACGGAAAAAGTGCGCCGCCGCCCCTACTCCATCATCCTGCTCGATGAGATCGAAAAGGCGCATCCTGACGTATTCAACTTGCTGCTGCAGGCGCTGGATGATGGCAAAATGACCGATAGCCTCGGCCGCCACATCGATTTCAAGAACGCGATCATCATCATGACCTCGAACATAGGGGCGCGTGATCTGAGCGACTTCGGGAAAGGGGTCGGCTTCGGCACAACAGCGAAGGCCGAGCAGCAGGAAGAGAGCAACCGTGGTGTGATCGAGAAGGCGTTGAAGAAGGCGTTCGCTCCGGAATTCCTCAACCGGATCGATGATATCATCATCTTCAATACCCTCAAGCGCGAAGACATCCACAAGATCATCGATATCGAACTGGGCCACCTCTACAAGCGCATCGCCGAGCTCGGCTACGAGTTGAAGCTGACAGATGATGCCAAGGACTTCCTCAGCGAAAAAGGCTACGACGAGAAGTTCGGTGCCCGTCCGCTGAAGCGTGCGATCCAGAAATACATTGAGGATCCGATGGCCGAAGAGATCATCAATCAGAGCATCGAGGAAGGCGACAAGATCGTCGTTGGCCTGAACAAGGACAAGAGCGATGTTCAGGTGAAAGTGACCAAAGGCAAGAAGAGAACGGCCAAGGCCGACGGTGATAAGGATGCGCCGGCCGAAGGCTAATTGTTAGTGCAGTCCGACTGAAAAAGCCCTGGCGAGAGCCGGGGCTTTTTCTTACTGGAGATCTTACAGTCACATATTGCCACGGTTGCTGGATCAGGCCGCAGGCTTCGCGAAAGTGGTCGTTATCCGACTGCCCGCGCCTTCGCGATGAGATCATCAATATTCAAACTCGTTCTCTTGCGAAGCATCTCAAACAGATGGTCCCCTCCTACCCAATAAGCATTGATCTTTAGAACACGTTCATCGACAGTTCTGAAATAGATCATCTTGCTGATAGGATGCACCTTCCCGGAAACCAACTCTTCCCATCCACAATGAACAATGCGGCCGTTACCATGGGTTACTTCAAAATATTGATCATTGAACATTATCCGGCAGTTGCGAGCATCTCGTACCAGAATGTAACCTCCAAGAATAAATCCTGATGAAAGCAATGTAATGAAGGCGCTAACAATCCATTCAGAAGTAGTGATGAGAGCAAATGCGCCTGCCAAGAACACTGCTCCTAACAAGACGCTGAACCAACCGAGGTAGAGAAAGAACTTCGGCTGCCTCAGCATCGTCCAACCATCCTTTGCATCAGGCGGAATACTGCCCTGTTTAGCGATCTTGTTCATCAAGACCGTAAGGATGATCGGAACGATCAGATAAATTATCCAACTAGTACTCATGCATGAAAATTATGATTTTGCGCAATCTAATTGATCGACCCGATCAACCCCCGAACCGCTCCCGCGCCGCCCGCTCCAGCTCCTCCCGGTGATCGGGATGCGCGATCGCGATCAACGCTTCCGCACGTTGCCGCAGGTTCCGGCCGTACAGATACGCCACGCCGAATTCCGTCACCACGTAATGCACATGCGCCCGCGTTGTGACAACACCTGCGCCCTGCTTCAGGAAAGGCACGATCTTGCTTTTCCCTTTTCCCGTGCTTGATGGCATCGCGATGATTGGCTTTCCGCCCTTGCTCAACGCGGCACCGCGCATGAAATCCATCTGACCACCCACGCCGGAATATTGGTACGTGCCGATGCTGTCCGCGCACACTTGGCCGGTGATGTCGATCTCGATCGCACTGTTGATCGCCACAACCTTCGGGTTCTCGCGTATCACCGCGCCATCGTTCACGTACTGCGCATCCAGGAAGGCGAACTGCGGCGCATCATCGATCAGATCATAGAGTTCGCGCGATCCGATCGCGAAACTGGTGACGATCCTGTTCGGATGCTTCTTCTTGAAACGATTGGTGATCACCCCGCGCCGCAGCAGATCGATGATGCCGTTGCTGCACATCTCCGTATGGATCCCAAGGTCCTTGTGACCGGTGAGGCTCGCGAGCACCGCATCGGGAATGGCACCGATCCCCATTTGCAATGTGGCCCCATCCTCCACCAATTCCGCGCACAACTGGCCGATCCGCCTTTCGCAGTCGGTGATCTTCGTGCGATAATCCACTTCCGGCAACGGATCGTTCACTTCAACGACTGACGCGAATTTGCTGATGTGTACATGCCCTTCACCATGCGTGCGCGGCATGTTCGGATTGATCTGCGCGATCACCGTCTTCGCGTTTCGTACCGCCGATCGGGCCACATCCACCGACACGCCCAACGAGCAAAAGCCATGTTTGTCCGGCGGCGAAACGTGCACAAGTGCAACATCGATCGGCATGTTGCCGCTATCGAAAAGTCGC
>JAEZAU010000121.1 GCA_023430325.1 Bacteroidota bacterium
AGCGTTTCACCAGCAAAATGGCGCAACAGGTGTTGATCGGAAGCGGCAAAGGACGGATGGCGCGGCGCGAAAAAGGCCAGCTGGATCGCATAAGCGCTACGATCATTCTGCAGAGCTGGATGGAAGGCGGGGGGCGGCGGGTGTGATCAGCGCTTCCCGTACCTTTGCAGCCGCCAAAAGCGGCCATTCTGAATGATATTACCCATACGAGCGTACGGCGATCCGGTGCTCAAGAAAGTTGCGAAGGACATTGAGCCAGGTCATCCCGGATTGGAGCAATTGATCGCGGACATGTTCGAGACGATGTACGCTGCCAATGGCGTCGGGCTGGCCGCGCCACAGATCGGCCAGAGCATCCGCCTGTTCATTGTGGACGCATCGCCCTTCGCCGAAGATGAGGATGGTGAACCGACGGAAGATGCGCATTTGAAGGATTTCAAGAGAGTCTTCATCAATCCGTATATCGTGGAGGAGGAGGGTGATGAATGGCCGTTCGAGGAAGGTTGTCTCAGCATACCGAACATCCGCGAAGAGGTGAAACGCCAGCCACGCATCGTGTTGCAATACCAGGATGAAAAGTTCGTGGAACATGAAGAGGAATTCGATGGTTTCGCCGCGCGTGTGATCCAACATGAGCACGATCATCTGGACGGGATCCTTTTTACCGATCACCTTACTCCTCTCCGCCGGCGCATGTTGCAAGGCAGATTGAAGGATATTTCCGCCGGCCGGACCGATGCGAAGTACAAAATGCGATTCCCCGCTGTACGATGATGAAAAAGTTCCTTTATCTCACCTTGCTTCTTCTCACCGTTGCCTGCTCGCAAGCGAGCGAGGAAAAGGTCACAACAGAAGAGAAACCGAAGGCTGAAGAGATGGCCTTACGCATTACGGCGATGGAGGACAGCCTCTTCGAGCATATGGCCTTCGATCAACGCAGTGCGCATATGTTGCTGGATGTGTACAAGGCCTATGTGAATGCGCATCCGCTGGATGAACGTTCGCCGGAATTTCTTTTCAGGGCCGCCGGCGTTGCGCGCAATCTGAAGGATTTCGAGCAGAGCCTAAGGCTTTACGATCGCATCGTGGTGGACTATCCGCGCTGGGAAAAGATCCCGGAGACGCTCTACATGAAGGCGTTCGTGTATGACAACGATCTGGATCGGAAGGGTGAGGCGAAGGTGGCATATGAAAAGGTCTACAAGAATTTCCCCCAGCATACGCTTGCCGGCCAGGCGCGCATCGCGATCGATAATCTTCAATACACCGATGAAGAGTTGATCGAGCGCTTCCGGAAGATGCAGGACACTACGGCCACGGGCATTTGAACATTCGTGCATGGAACTTGTTCTATCGTTCACATGAGAAATTCCATCCGTACTTCCCTCCTGCTGTTGCCGCTCATTGCGTTGGTTGCCTTCGCGCCCAAAGGCCGATCGATCGATATTGCGAAAAGCAAGGTCACCTGGCATGCCTCGAAGGTCACCGGTTCACACGATGGCAATGTGTCCATCAAGTCAGGTAAGCTGGAAATGAAAGGTGATGAGCTCGCGGCTGTTGAAGTGGTCATGGACATGACGACGATCACTGTTACCGATATCACAAGCGAAGCATCCAATGCCAAATTGGTGAACCACCTGAAGAGCGCCGATTTTTTCGATGTGGAGAATCATCCTACTGCCACCTTCAAGAGTACATCGATCAAGAAGGGTGAACAAGCTGAAAAGGGCAGCATCATCCATATCATCACAGGCGATCTTACGATCAAAGGGATCACACAGCCGGTGACCTTCGATGCGCGTTACATCATCGCCGATCAACGATATACCGGCACGTTGACCTTCGATCGCACCAAGTATGACATCAAGTACCGATCGGGTGCGTTCTTCCCGGAGATCGGCGACAAGATGATCTACGATGAGGTGCGGCTGGATCTGGATATCCGCACGAAGTGAATGGGATCGGGGCCGCGCAGTGAGCTTCCGCTGCATCCGCTGATCAACGAGCGGTTCAGTCCGCGAGCGTTCAGCGATCGGCCGATCGGAGATGATGAGTTGCGCTTATTGCTGGAAGCCGCACGCTGGGCACCGAGCAGTATGAACGAGCAACCGTGGCGTTTCGTGATCGCACGCAAGGGCGAGGCGGCGCATGAGTTGATGCTCCAGTCGATGAATGAAGGCAACCGGATCTGGGCCGATCGTGCACCGTTGATCATCCTGAACGTAGTGCGGCAGTCGTCTGAAAAGTACGGTGTTCCCAATCCGCATGCGTGGCATGATCTGGGGCTGGCATTGGCGCAATTGAACTTCCAGGCATCGGCGATGGGGATCGGATTGCGACACATCGCAGGCATCGATCCGAAGGAGGCACGTGTCCTATTCGAAGTGCCTGACGAATTTGATGTGGTGGGCATGATGGTGCTCGGTTATCCGGGCGATCCGGAGCAGTTGCCGGAGAACTTGCGGGAACGTGAGTTGAAGCGGTCACCGCGGAAGGCGATCGGGGAGTTCGTTTTCAATGGGAAGTTCGGGAGGCCGATCGGTTGACCGGTTCCAGTGCCATTGATCAGGCATTTGGACTGTTACTCATTTGAACAGCGCCATATCGAACATATTAATGGCCATACATATGTTTTTTGTCAGGTTCAAAGCGAAATCTAGCTTGGATCATGACAGAATGTCCGAGAATGGCCATGGATATATGTATGGCCATTCATATGATCTCACTGCTCGCTTTCAGGCGATCAGTCCACCTTCTTACCTCTCCTCCCCAACGGCCTTCTCCCAGAGCAACTCCCCCTTCGAATTGAATAACCGCAGCGTCATTACCCGCTCATGACGCTTTCCCGCAAAGGTGATCGTCCCGAAATTCCGTTGCTGCACTTTGGTCCCTTCCACGCGAAGCGGATTCTCCTCCTCCCGCTTCATAACGCCAGATGTCAACGGTGATACCGTGAAGTCCCGCAGCACACGACCATCCTTCAGCATCAGCTCGGTGAGTTCGGCGTAGTGCCGGTCGCCGGTGAGGAAGACCACACCCTTGATCCCTTCGTCTTCGATCCGCCGCAGGAGTTCCTCCCGCTCCTTCGGAATGGTTGAATAGTTCTCATACACCGCTGTAGGATTCAGCACCTGGTTGCCGACCACCACCATTTTGAACGGCGAAGTGCTGAACTTCAATGCCTGGATCAGCCAGTCCATCTGGGCTTTTCCCAGCAGTTGCGGCTCCACCGTCTTCATGTAGCCCGGCACACGGAAACTCCGATCGTCCAGCAGGAAGAAGTCGATGTCACCATGGCTGAAATGCGTGGTGATGCCTTCCACTCCTGGCACACCCACGGTCGGATTCACCCAGAACAACCCGAACATCTCCTTCGCCATCGTCGAATGTTCGAAGCTGCCGTCAGCATCGTTCGGCCCGAAATCGTGATCGTCCCAGATCGCGTAATGATGCGTGCTCCGCAAAAGCTTCTGCAACTCGGGCGCCGACCGTGTGTGCGTGTACCGGTGGAGAAAACCAGTGCGGCTGAGATCCGGCTCGCGCAGATAGATGTTGTCACCCAGCCAGAGCATCAGGTCCGGCTTCTTTTCAGCGATCGCATCGAAGATCCAGTACTCGCCACCATACGGATCGCCCGGCCGGTCATGATCGGGTTCATTGATGTACGTGCAACTGCCCAGGGCGATCGTGAAGTCCGGCGGATCGGTGCGGTATCGCCAGATCGGTTGCGCCTTGAACTGCAGTTGTTCCGGTATTATCACCGGTTTCCCCTCGATCAATACCCGGTAAGCGTAAGTGGTGCCATGTTGTAATGGCGCGGGAAAGAACTTCAGGACATGCGCTGTGGCGGCATCCGATCGCAACTCGGCCGTCCGGCGTACATCCTTCGGATCGTTCACCGGCCAGTACTCCAATTGTGCAGTGCATTGGCCATGGCATTGTAACCAGATCGCCACCTCCATGTGCGATGTGTAGCCCGGCATCGGCCCATTGAAACCGGTCTGCGAACGCGCTACGATGGCCATCAAAAGCAGGCTGGCAACGATGGATGTCCTCATGGTCGGCAACAGGAACTGAACCGCCAATGTCCGGAAAAAGTTGCTGCCGAACGGAAGTTCCACGATCGGGACCGCGATGAAATTTTAGCTTTGCAGTAGACCTGCGTGTGGAGGAGCTGTAGCAACCAAGGAAAGAAGTATGGAATTCAATTTGATCGATGCGTGGCTGGAAATGAAAGCCCAGCTGCCCGAACTGGCCATTGAGGGGATCGGCATCAAGTACATCTACCCGATCTTCATCGTGCTCATCATCATGGAGTACGTGAACGCGCGGCACCTGTTCGATCTGAAGGAAAGCCTCTCGGGTTTCGTGATCGGCATCGG
>JAEZAU010000202.1 GCA_023430325.1 Bacteroidota bacterium
TCCAAAGCACCGGCATCAAGCTGAAATTATTGCTCTGTCTCTTCACAGGCCGCCACGTGGTGTGCAACACGCCAATGGTGGAAGGAACAGGATTGGAAGAGCTCTGCCACGTGCACGACCGCCCCGAAGCGATGCGAAAAGCGATCGAAGTGTGCATGCAAAAAGAGGCCAATGGCCGATCTCTCCAGCGCCGCACCGAGATCCTCGAAGAACGCTTCAGCAACCGTTGCAATGCCGACAAGATCGTGCGGTTGCTCGAAGGGATCGGGGTGAAGGAAAGGCTGTCTGAACCGGCGATCGTGTAGGATCAGGATCGGATCAGGAATTAGGAATTGAGCTCAATTGCTGATCCCTGATCCCAAATTCCTGATGCATCGGCTTGGGCGTGCCCCTTCGCAGAGCCTTCGGGTCCGGCTATCCGCTGTACTCCTCGCTGCGCTGCGGGGTGCCGCTCCTATCCGTCACGCAGATCCCGATCGAAGACAAGAACATTGTTCATGAAACTGGATCTGCGTAAGTGCCGCAGCCGGAAAGCCCGCAGGCCGTGCATTCAACGGCCGAGGACTTGCAGGCGCAGGCACGCCATGGAAGAATTTCGCCCGGAAAAAAAGAAATAGTGCTTTCGATCTACGCCGGCACGGTGTGTCCTGCGGCACTTACCTCCAGCAGTTTTCCATCCTCGCAACGCACCACACGTGTATTGAATTTCTTCATGTGCGTATAATCGTGCGTGGCCATGATGACGCTGCGACCGCTGCGGCTGATCTCGAAAAGCAGATCGAGGATCTCCACCGTTGTTTCAGGATCCAGATTCCCGGTGGGTTCATCGGCCAGTATCAATTCAGGATCGTTCAGGAGCGCCCGCGCGATGCTCACGCGCTGTTGTTCGCCGCCGGAAAGTTCGTGCGGCATCTTGTAACCCTTGTTCGAAAGGCCGACCTTCTCAAGGACCTGCTGCACGCGATCATCCATCCGCTTCTTCTCTTTCCAGCCTGTGGCCTTGAGCACGAAGAGCAGATTATCGTTCACCGTGCGATCGCTGAGCAACTGGAAATCCTGGAACACGATCCCGATCTTGCGGCGCAGGTAAGGGATCTGTGATCGCTTCAACCGGCTCAGATCGAAGCCGCAGGCATGACCTTCACCTTCCTTCAAGGGAAGATCGCCGTAGAGCGTGCGCATCAACGAACTTTTGCCGCTGCCCGTGCGCCCGATAAGGTAGATGAATTCGCCTTTGTGTACTGTAAGATCAAGGTTGTTCAGCACCAGGTTCTCGCGCTGGAAGATCCGAACGTTGTGCAGTCGTATGATCGGGCTCTCGCTCATTTCCGGTACGGCGATACTTGAAGCATGAACGCTCCAAAAAGGTGTGGCCGCATCAAAGTTCCCAAAATTTATCGGCGCCACATCACGTTCATTGGAGAGAATGTTGACAGCCGTACGTGAGCGGATGGGTCGATCGGTCTTCGGCACGGGATCGGCTTCAGCATCGCGATCACCTTCGATGTTGTTATCACACACATCCTTACGTGCAAAAGTGCCCTGCATGCTGCCTGCGCCACCATGCCATGTACCAAGAACTTTGATCGCTTGATGAGCACCACCCGATCGCTTCTGTTGGAGCGCCTGTGCCTTTTCGCTGCACTGCTGTTGCTGGCGGCACCTTCCATGGCGCAACGTCCCGCCCATTATGAGCACGGCAACGCCGATCTGGAGCGGGCCATCGATCTGTTCAACAAGGAGAAGTATGCCGCCGCGCAATATGAGTTCCAGCGGATCATGGAACGCGTGCCCGAGCGGAGGAACATGATACATTCGGAAGCCGAATATTACAGTGCCCTGGCGGCCGTTAGGCTTTTCCATGATGATGCCGGCGATCGGTTGCTGGGGTTCATTGCACATCACCCTGAAGATCCCCATGCGGCTTCGGTGAGGTTCGAGCTGTTCAAACATGCTTTCGCGCAGAAGAAGTACCGCGATGCATTACAATGGAGCGAGATGGTGGACCGATCGAAGCTGGGCGAAGAGGATCTGGACGAATACCGTTTCAAGCGTGGTTATGCGTACTTCCACCTGGACGATCATGATAAGGCCATGAACGAGTTCGCGGAAGTGAAGGGCGGTACCTATTCCACTCCGGCATCCTATTACACGGCGCACATCCATTACACCCGCGGCAATTACACCACGGCACTGCCCGCATTCCAGGCCCTGCAGAACGATGAGTCCTTTGGCCGTGTGGTGCCTCTGTACATAGCCGAGATCCTCTTTCTGCAGGCGAAGTATGACGAACTGGATGCTTATGTGCGTCCGCTGTTGGAAGATCCCCAGGGAGCAAAGCGCATACACGAGATCAACCGGCTTGCCGGCGAGGCGAACTACCGGCGTGGCAAGTATGCGGAGGCACTTCCGTTCCTGGAGAAAAGTTCGCAGCGCGTAGGTGTCGATCGCGGCGACCGGTACATACTTGGCTACACATATTACAAGACGGATGATTGCCGCAAGGCCTTGAACGAATTCAACCTTGTGGCCAACGGCACCGATACGCTAGCCCAACTGGCCGCGTACCATATGGCCGATTGTTATTTGAAGTTGAGCGAGAAGAATTTTGCGCGCAACGCGTTCCGCAAGGCGTACGAGATGGGCATTGTGGAGAACGTAACCGAAGATGCGCTCTTCAATTATGCGAAGCTCGCGTATGAATTGAGCTTCGATCCATACCACGAAGCGATCAATGCGCTGCGCAATTACATGAAGGAGTATCCGAAGTCGGCGCGGCGCGATGAAGCGTACCAGTTCCTGCTGAGCGTCTACCTGAAAACGAAGAACTACGAAGCAGCGCTCACCGCGCTGGATGAGATCCAGAACAAGGACATCCGTCTTCAGGAGGCTTACCAGAAACTGGCGTTCGATCGCGGTGTTGAATTGTACGAAGGCCGGAAGTATGCCGATGCCGCCAGGTTCTTCGATCGGGCATTGCGTTATCCGGTGGATCAACAGGTGAACGCGCGATCACGTTTCTGGCGTGGCGAGTCGTTCTATGGCGCGGGTGATCTGCAAGCCGCCCTGGGAGAGTACGAGAAGTTGCGCACCAGCGCAGGCGCCTATGCCAGCGATCTCTATGAACAGGCCGGTTACAGCATGGGCTACGCGTATTTCAAGATGAAACGGTATGATGATGCCGCCAATGCCTTCCGCCGTTTCGTTCAAAGCCGCAATACGCAACCTGAGCAACGCGCCGATGCCATGTTGCGCATCGGCGATGCCTACTTCGTGAGCAAAAGCAATGATCAGGCGATCAAATGGTACAACGACGCGATAAGCGCAGGCACGGCCGATCGGGATTATGCCATGTACCAGAAAGGCGTCGTTCACGGCCTGCAAGGGAAATTCCAGGAGAAGGTCGCAGCACTCAAGGCATTGCTGGCGGAGAACCCGAATTCAAGGTATGCCGCCGATGCGAAGTTCCAGCTTGGTGAAACGTACATCAATCTGGAGAACGATGCTGAGGCCATGAACTACTATGCCCAGGTGGTGAACGATCATCCGAACAGTCCGCACATGCGTGAAAGCATGCTTCAACGGGCATTGATCCACAAGCGCCAGGGCAATGCCGATAAGGCCCTCCAGGAGTTCAAGGCGATCGTGGAGAAATTCCCGACCATGGACGGATCGCGAAATGCGCTCGCCGGGATCGAAGCCATCTACGTGGAACAGGGAAGAGTGGGCGAGTATGAAGCCTACATCCGATCATTGAAGTTCATCGATCCGGCCATGCTCGACCTGGACGAGAAGTATTATCGCAGCGCCGAACAGCTCTACTTCGATGAGAAGTGTCCCCAGGCGATCGGTGCGTTCGGCGACTATCTCACGAAATTCCCGCAAGGTGCCTGGTCGCTCAACGCACATTATTACCGCGGCGATTGCAACTACCGGCAGAAGAACTATGCCCAGGCATTGCCTGATCTGGAGGAGGTGATCAAGCGCAATGGAGCCCAGTTCCTTGAAAGCTCACTGGTGGGTGCAAGCGACATCCTCTTCCGTGACAGGCGATGGGAGGGGGCCTTGGACCACTATCGCATGTTGCAGGATGTGGCCAGCACTCCGCGCAACACCCTGCTCGCGCAGTTGGGCCAGATGCGCACATTGCGTGAACTCGGCCGCGATGAGGATGCAGCAGCAGCAGCCGAGAACGTGTTGGCCAATAGCGATGCGAACGCCGACCAGAAGGCCGAGGCCGGTCTTGTGGCAGCCAAAGGCCAGCTCGCCAAAGGCCAGAACGATCAGGCGTACGATCGGTTCAAGAACGTGGCGAAGTCAAGTACCAATGAACTAGGCGCCGAAGCGAAATTCAACATGGCCAACATCCGTCATCTGCAAGCGAAGTACAAGGATGCGGAGAAAGAAGTGTTCGAACTTGTACAGCGGTATCCTGCCTATGATCATTGGAAGGCCCGCGCATTCATCCTGCTCGGTGATGTCTATGTGCAGCTGGGTGACAACTTCCAGGCGAAGGCCACTTTGCAGAGCGTGATCGACAACAGTGAGGAACCGGAGATCGTGGCCCAGGCCAGGCAGCGATTGCAGGCGATCGAACAAGGTGAATTGCAACAGACCACGCCTACGCCTCAGGAGGAAATGGAAGTGCCGATCCCAGATAATGACTAAGGCTGTGAACACCATGCAACAGATCAAGTTCGGTGGAAGCATCTTGTTGATGGCCGCTGCTCTGCTCCAGGGTACGGCCCTTGCACAGACACAGCCCGGCGGCGAGTACTACATCCACGGCATCTACACGCCCACTATCGCCAATGTGCAGAAGATCGACCTGCGTCCTGAGCCGATCGATACCATCCTCCCCGATCGCCCGGTGAGCTACCAGATGATACCAGCGCAGGCAGAGATCCCTGCCAAAGTGGATACCATCGCTCCGGCCAAGCTCAACATTCTTGCTGCGCAACCCCGATTGTACCGCGCGTATGTGAAAGGCGGGTTCGGGCTGTACACAACGCCGATCGGTGAATTCCATTTCAACAGTACACGCAGCCGCAAGAACGCGTATGGCATTCACCTGAGGCACATGAGCAGCAACGGCGGCATCGATGATGTGGGCCCGAGTGATTACAGCTTCAACAATGTGGATCTGTTCTACAAACATTTCCTGCCGAAACATGAGGCCAGCGGCCGTGTCATCTTCGATCGGCGCCGCATCAGCTACTACGGTTACGAAGAGCTCACCGACAGCATCCTCAATATCCAGAACATCACCCCGCGTGCAGATGACGACCTCAAGCAGGTGTACACCGACATCGGTTTCCAGGGAAGGCTGCGCAGCATGTTCACCGATAGTTCCTTGATCTCTTATGATGCGGATCTGGAGACACATGCCTACAGCAACCTCACCGGAAGCCGGGAGATGAACGTTCGTCTCGGTGGGCAGCTCGCCAAGATCGAAGGAAGCGAGACCTATGGCCTGGGCATCCTCATCGATAACAATGCGTACAGACGGGAGATCGGTGACGTGTTGCAGATCCGCCAGGCAGGAACCTTGCTGGGCCTTACACCCACGGTGAGTACTCGCGGAGACAAGTACCTCGTGCGGGTGGGTGCCGGCATTTTCGTGGATGCCATGGGCGAGACCACCTTCCATTTCTATCCGCAGGCGTATATGGAGTACAGGCTCTTCAAGGACATCCTGGTGCCATACATCGGTGCTGATGGTCGCAAGAGTCGCAACACCTTCCGCAGCCTTACTCGCGAAAACCCTTTCCTCAACGGTGCACCTGAGCTGAAGAACACCAGCGAACGGTACGATCTGTACGGCGGTGTACGTGGATCGTTTACCAGCGATCTGGGATTCGATGTGCGGGTGAGCCAGCGCAGGCTGGATGATATGCCGCTGTACATCACCCTGCCCAATGCACCCTATGGCGATCAAATGGTCCCGTTCTATGATCGGGTGGACATCTTCAATGCCAGTGCAACGCTTCACTATCACATCCGCGATGAGTGGGACGTTCATGGCCGGGTGGACATCTCCAGCTACAAGACGGAACTTCAGGCCGAAGCCTGGAATCTCCCGCCGTACCAGGTATCCGTTGGTGCCCGGCGAAGCCTGCGTGATAAGCTCTTCATAAAATTGGAGGCCCAATTCCTCGGTTCCCGGCCGGCCAAGAGAGAATATGTTTCAGAAGAAGCGGGGATCCTGGTGCCCAGGAGCGAAGTGGTGGACCTCGATGGCTTCCTCGATCTCTACCTCGGGCTGGAATACCGTTACACCAAGCGCCTCAGCGTGTTCCTTGATGCAAGCAACGTGAGCCTCAGCAAGTACGAGCGCTGGTACAAGTATCCCGTACAACGAGGTCTTGTGCTTGGCGGCTTCACATATTCGTTCTAGCGGATCGATGCTTATGGCGTACCCCTTCAGCGGCTTGGGAAAGCCGCTGAAGGGTCGCGCTCTACGCTCTAGTCCTCGCTACGCTGCGGGCTGCCGCTGCGATCGCTTACGCGCTGGCGCATTCAAGTTGGATCACCCGTTGTGAAGGTGAGTGGCCTGGGCCAATGACGAATTTGCGTAAGTGGCGTAGCCGGAAAGCCCGGACCCCGGGCTCCACCCGGGGGAGGACTTGCAGGCGCAGCCACGCCCAGACAGGAAATCGCCCTAATAGGTCAGAGCAACTCGTCTACTGTCGTTCCGGGACCGTAGGCCATTACTCAACTGTAATTCACCCTTTTTCACACTCAAAACCCACCGAATATCAGTATCTTACGTGCCTATTGAAGAGCAGGTGACAAGGTCGCATGACCAGCCCGCCGCACGCACTCCGAAACTTCAGATCATCAGCACATTGCGAGATATCAACAGAAGCCCCGCCATTGTTGGTCTTTTATGGCCTGTGAACAAGGGGATAGTGGTACATTCGCGTGCCCTTCTCAAAAAGGGCGGAATTCCTGCAGAACCATGTCCGAGACAGTCGTTGAAATGAGCGAAAAGAAGAAAGCGGCCACCAGCTATTCGGCCGATAGTATCCAGGTACTTGAGGGCCTTGAGGCGGTGCGCAAGCGACCGGCGATGTACATCGGTGACATCGGGGTGAAGGGCCTGCACCATCTTGTGTATGAGGTGGTCGACAATTCGATCGATGAGGCTCTGGCAGGCCATTGCGATACCGTTGAGGTGAACATTCTGCCGGACAACAGCATTCGCGTGAAGGACAATGGCCGCGGCATTCCCGTGGACATGCACGCAAAGGAGGGCCGCAGTGCGCTGGAGGTGGTGATGACGGTGTTGCACGCCGGTGGCAAGTTCGATAAGGACAGCTACAAGGTATCCGGCGGTCTGCACGGTGTGGGTGTGAGCTGCGTGAACGCGCTGAGCACGCTCCTGGTCGCTGAGGTGCACCGCGATGGCAAGCACTACAAACAGGAGTACAGCGAAGGCAAGCCGAAATATCCGGTGAAGGAGATCGGCACCACGGACTACCGCGGTACAATCGTGACCTTTACGCCGGATGCCACGATCTTTCAGGCAACCGAGTACAATTATGATACGCTTGCCGCGCGTCTGCGCGAATTGGCGTACCTGAACAAAGGCATCAAGCTTACGCTTACCGATGAACGCCGCACGAACGATGATGGCAGCTTTGTGAATGAGACGTTCTTCAGTGAGAAGGGACTGGTCGAGTTCGTGCGTTTCCTGGATGGTACGCGCCTGCCGATCATTGAGGATGTGATCTACATGGAGGGCGAGAAGCAAGGGATCCCTGTGGAGATCGCGATGGTGTACAACGACTCGTACAACGAGAATGTGCATTCGTACGTGAACAACATCAACACGCATGAGGGAGGTACGCACCTTGCCGGTTTCCGCCGTGGCCTTACGCGTACGTTGAAGAAGTATGCCGATAATAGCGGCGCCACGCAGAAGCTGAAGTTCGACATCAGCGGTGATGATTTCCGTGAGGGGCTTACCTGTGTGGTAAGCGTGAAGGTGGCCGAGCCGCAGTTCGAGGGGCAGACCAAGACCAAGCTGGGCAACAACGAGGTGATGGGCGCAGTGGACATCGCCGTGAGCGAGATGCTGGAGAATTATTTGGAGGAGCACCCCCGCGATGCCAAGCAGATCGTGGACAAGGTGATCCTTGCCGCCACCGCCCGCCACGCGGCCCGCAAGGCGCGTGAGATGGTGCAGCGCAAGAGCGCCTTCGGCGGAGGCGGCCTGCCGGGCAAACTCGCCGATTGCTCCAGCAAGGATGCCAGCCAGAGCGAGCTCTTCCTGGTGGAGGGCGATTCCGCAGGTGGTACGGCGAAGCAAGGCCGCAACCGGGAATTCCAGGCCATTCTGCCACTAAGGGGTAAGATCCTGAACGTGGAGAAGGCGATGCAGCACAAGATCCTGGACAACGAGGAGATCCGCAACATCTACACGGCGCTGGGCGTGCACATCGGCACCGAGGAGGACAGCAAGGCGCTGAACATGACCAAGCTGCGCTACCACAAGATCGTGATCATGTGCGACGCCGATGTGGACGGCAGCCACATCCAGACGCTGATCATGACCTTCTTCTTCCGCCATATGCAGGCGCTGATCGAACAGGGTTACCTGTACATCGCCACGCCACCGCTTTACCTGGTGAAGCGCGGCAAGGAACAGGTGTATTGCTGGAGCGATGCCGAGCGCGATGCTGTTATGGAGCGCATGCGCGCGGTGAACAAGGACGCGAGCATCAACGTGCAGCGCTACAAGGGTCTCGGTGAAATGAACGCCGAACAGCTGTGGGAGACCACGATGGATCCCGAGCGCCGCACGCTGCGTCAGGTAACGATCGAGAATGGCGCCGAGGCCGATCGCGTGTTCAGCATGCTGATGGGCGATGAGGTGCCACCACGCCGGGAGTTCATTGAGAAGAATGCGGTGTATGCGAAGCTGGATGTGTAGGGCTTAACGCGAAACGGACGAAAAACCCTGGCTGAGGAGCTGGGGTTTTTCTTTTTTGGGCGTGTCCCTGCCCTTATCTGGCCATGCGCGCGTTGTTTGGATGCAGGGCCGGATTCTGGGTATGAGGTTAAATAACCTGGCTCGATCTGCTTATTTCATCCTACTTCCCCCATCCGATCCCATATCGCAAACCGATCTGCAAGCCTGGCAACCAGATCCGATCTTCCTCTTCAAACTCTGAAGCGTGCCCTCCAACAGATCGGAGTGTCGATCGGATCGTTTTCGATCGGATCGATGCACCGGCATAGAGATCCATCACATGTGCCGGTCCTTTCTTCCTATGCCACATCACGCTCTTGCCGATCAATAGTTTCAAGATCACCACATCCTGCTTCGTGCTTCGCAGAACAATGACATCATCGTCATCCTCATACGTGATGTTCTTCGCATCGAACCACCAGTGCCGGTAAAGAAGCTGTGTCTCCAGATGGAAACCGTATCGATCGCGTAAGTAGAACTTGTGCAACAA
>JAEZAU010000002.1 GCA_023430325.1 Bacteroidota bacterium
TGGCGCTCAGGTTGGCCACTTCGCGGCTGTGCTGCAACAGGTTCTGGCCGTAGGAGCTGCGGTATTTCATGCGGCCCACCATGCGGATCAACTCGGCATGAAGTCCATGGATCCCCAGATCGATGCAAGTGCGTTTGCCAACCTCCACGATCTCTTCTTCCAGATGTTTACGGGTCTTGCTCACGATCTCTTCGATCCGCGCCGGATGGATGCGGCCGTCCTTCACCAGTTGATGCAGGGCCAATCGCGCCACTTCACGACGAACGGCATCGAAACAGCTGAGGATGATCGCACCAGGCGTATCGTCCACGATGATCTCCACACCGGTGGCCTCTTCCAGCGTACGGATGTTCCGGCCTTCACGCCCGATCACCCGGCCTTTCACATCGTCGTTATCGATATGGAAAACGCTGACACTGTTCTCGATCGCATGTTCGGTGGCCACCCGCTGTATGGTCTGGATCACGATCCGCTTGGCCTCCTTGTTGGCTGTAAGCTTCGCCTCTTCGGTGATGTCCTTGATGGTGGCCATTGCTGCGGTACGCGCCTCATCGCGCAGCGAATCGACCAGTTGTTTGCGCGCTTCTTCGGCGTTCAATCCACTGATGTTCTCCAACAGCGTCACCTGCTTCTGGTGCATCTTTTCAGTCTCATCGCGGCGTCTTTCAAGACCGGCGATCTTCTGCTCAAGATCTTCTTTCAGCCTGTCCACATGTTTCTCTTTGTGGGCGAGATCCTGTTGCTGGCGGCTGAGCTGTTGTTCGCGCTGTTTCGCCTTTTCCTGGAGTTGTTGCACGTTACGTTCACGCTCGCGCACTTCCTTCTCATGCTGCTCCTTCAATTGAAGGAACTTCTCCTTGGCCTGCAGGATCTTCTCCTTCTTGATGGCTTCACCTTCGGCCTCGGCTTCCTTCAAGATCCCACCGCGGCGCTTCTTCATTACGCTGTTGAGCACCACGAAGACAATGGCCCCGCCGCCCAGAAGGCCGGCAAGCAGGCCGATCAATATTCCCAATACATCGTCCATTGGTCCACTTTGTTGTTAAGGGACCATGCTTCCGCCGGAAGAAGGGTTGCGAAGGATCAGGTCTTTGGATCGCTGAACAATCTCTCCAGAGCGCTCAATTCCTCCCCGGCCTGCTCCAGTTGCGGCACCACGGTGCTGTTCAACGCACGTGTGGTCACTTCCAAGGCGGCCATGGCCAGGAGGTCCTGCTTATCCGCATGGGCATAGGCGGACTTCAGGCGGGCGATGCTCTCGTTCAATTCGGACACTGCCTTCTGCACATTCTCCTCCTCGTTCGGGTGGATGGTGAGCGGGTAGGCCCGTCCTGCGATCTCTATCCTGATGGATCTTTCCTCCATGGTGCCTTCCTTATTTTTCAAGGAGTTCAAGACAACGGTCTATCTCGGCGACCAGGCGATCGATCCTTTCCTTCGAACCCGGTGTTGCCTTGGCGCTTTGGGCGTTGCGGGCATTTTCCCGGAGGACCTCGTTCTCCCGTTCCAATTCGTTCACCCGCGCGCGAAGCACTTCGCACATCCGCTGGTGTTCACGGCCTTCATTCTCCTGGGTGGACAAACGCGTTACCAGGTGATCGCGCTCCTTGATGAGCTGCGCCACGTTCTGGCGTAATGCGATGAGCCGTTCGGTGAATGATCTCATGATCGAATTTTCCGAAAGAACCGATACATGGTCCGTTGCCAAAGATAGCCCGTGTACCATTGCGGCACGCAATTTCTTTGAACGCAACAATGTTGATGTGCAGGAGAATGCGATCGGCCTTCAACCCAAAGACCGGCGATAGCTTGGCGGCCATGTTCCGGAGTTCGATCGGACGTGGTAACATGGGCCGGAAAAAACTTTCAATGGATAAGAATTTCCTTTTCATCATCAGCTCATTATCTGCAGTTGGCTCATTCGGCCAGCAGGATTCCGCTCGTGTGATCAAGTACATCATGCCGATGGACATACCGATCGAACTCACGGGGAATTTCATGGAACCGCGCAGCGACCATTTTCACGGTGGATTGGATATGCGCACGCAAAGCCGGGAAGGAATTCCGGTAATGGCCGTGGCTGATGGATGGGTGAGCCGCATCAAGATCAATCCATGGGGATATGGAAAGGCCGTTTACATTGAACATCCCAATGGTCACACCTCGGTCTACGGCCACCTGAAGGAGTTGAAAGGACCCGTAGCGGAGTACTGCCGCAATGAACAATACAAGGCCAGGGATTTCAGCATCGATGTTTCGCCCGAGAAGAACGCCATTCCGGTGAAACAGGGTGAGATCTTCGCGCTGAGCGGAAATACTGGTGGAAGCGGCGGGCCGCATCTTCATTTTGAGATCCGCACCACGAAGGACCAGCACGCGATCGACCCCGAAACGGTCGGTTTCAAAGTGGCCGATCGAACCTTGCCTGAGATCCGCGGGATCGGCATACATGCCTTGAACGATACTTCACGAGTGGCGCCTTATAGAACTGGTGCCAAGGGATTTGCGGTACAGGGCGGAAGTGGCAAGTTCAACCTGAAACCCGGTGAAAAGATCGCCGGCTATGGCGCTGTCGGTCTTACCATACATGCGCTGGATAGGTACGATGGAAGTGGCAGCAAGTTCGGGGTGCGCAAGATCGAACTGTTCGTCGATAGCGTTCCCACGTTCAGCACCACACTGGACCACATTGATTTCGAGACCAACCGGTATTGCAATGCCCACATGGATTTCTCGCTTTGGAAACAAGGCCGCATGCATTACCACCGGGCGTTCAGGCTGCCGAACAACAAGTTGAAGATCTACGGGAACGAACCCGATCAAGGGCGGATCGCGCTGGAACCGGGAAAGGACCGGCACATCCGGTTCGTGGTCACCGATGGCGCCGGCAACCGGTCCGAACTGCAGTTCATGTTGAACGCCGCGAGCCAGGAAGAAGCATTGAGATGGCCCTCGCCACCGTTGGAAGGCAGCCTCTTCCGCTACGATGTGGAGAACGTTCTCACAGAGGATGGGATCTCTCTCAAGCTACCCGCGAACACCTTTTATGACGATCTGTACTTCAAGTATGAACGGAAGGATCCACCGGCCAAGGCGATAACTCCATTACACGTTCTTCATGACCACCTTACACCGCTCCACCTGCAAAGCCAGTTGAAGATCGATCTGCCGGACGAAATGCCTGAGCGGCTTCGTGAAAAAGCGCTGATCGTACGCATCGAGCCGAACGGATCGCCATCACCGATCGGTGGCAAGCTTGTGGACAGCATGCTCACCGCCTCGATCAAAGCCCTGGGCCAATTCACCGTGATGGTGGATACCGTGCCGCCGACCATTACCAACCTCGATCTGCGGGCGGACATGAAAGGCCGCGAAAGTTTCAACCTGCAGGTGAAGGATGACTTCTCCGGTGTCGGCAAGTACACAGGGACCATCAACGGCGAATGGATCCTTCTGGAGTACGAACCGAAGGAGAAGCGCCTAACCCACATCTTCGATCAGCACACGCAGGATGCCGGCGAGAAGGAGTTCAAGCTGGAACTGGCTGATGATCGTGGCAATGCGAAGACCTGGACGATGAAATTCAGGCGTTGATCGATCCGAGCTAGAGATGCTCGCCTAACGTACCGCCGGTTGGCGCTGGCCGAAGCGAGGGCCTTTTGGTGAGGGGCTTGCGGCAACCGGCTGTTAACGGCCGTTCCCTTTTTTGTATTTGGGATCATCACCCGTATTCATTGTTCAAATTGGTGCAGGAAACGCGATCGAAACGAACCCACGATCGCGTGTATGAATTTAACAACGCACGCATCCGCCTTTGTCAATATCTGGACCGGGGAATATGCAGTGTATGTGTATTCCATGAACGGGAACCCCTCGCACGCATGCTCTATAAGGGCGACGAAGAATTGATGTTCATACTGGATAGAGTTGCTGCACTCCGGATCGCATTTCGCGGACATATCTCCGAGCGATCGATAGTAGAATCTTTCGCACAGTGGCAAAAGCCGTCTGAAACCGATCCTCAGTGAAATCGTCTTCGAGAGCCTTCAGATGAACATCAGCATGATAATACGGCTTCCACAATTCATCCCTTTCGCCATGCTCTCGCCTTTCCAGCACATGGCGAAATTCATTACACAAAAGAACCAGGTCGTTGTACGGATATCGTTCTTTCTTATCCGCCTGCTCGATCATGCGCAATACCTCTTCGGCATCCGCGATCTGTTCAAGTGCCTGCCGACGTCTCATGTATTTGAATGGCCGTTAACGTAGGGTTGCCGAAGATCTTCGTGTATTTCCATCATCGCTTCCCACCAAGATCTTCGCACCATTCACTATACAGGACGTAAAGCGAATCTTTTGCAAAGGAACTTGTCATTCCTAATATGAATGTTCGATCTCTGGCTGCAAGATCTCCCGATCAAGACCCAAGTATAGTGAGAAATTAAGATCGAGATCTGCTGTTATGCTGGCCAATTGATCCATTGACGCGATCTCGGGTCAGGACTGGAATGACATCTGTGGGCAATGCGGAATGCCAACGGGATCTGCGTAAGTGGCGAAGTCCGGAAAGCCCGGACCCCACCCCCAACCCCTCCTCGCGCCTCACCCTCTTTCTCCCTCTCCGGAAGGAGAGGGAAGACCTTGGAGAGGGGCGCGAAGCGGCTAAGGATCTCTGGGAGGACTTGAAGGCGCAGCCACGCCCTGCCGGGAATTCGCCCAGGAACTACGGAGCTTTCTGCAGTTTCAGGTCCTTCTGCTGGAGCATTACGGCATACTCGTTCCTGAAACCGTTCTCAGGTCCTGTGCGTGTCATGCGGAAGCCCATGCGCAAGGGTTCCGTATACAGATCGTTGAACCGGGCCGGAAATCCGGTGCCTTCGGTCATCAAGGCCTTGAGGTAGAAGAAGGTGACATCGAAACCGAGGAACGCGAACTCATCGGGGTCGGTGCTGAAACGCTCCCTGAACCGCTGGGCGAACCGTTGCACGCGCGGATCATCCTTGTCCAGGAAGGAACCCGAGGCGAACATGAAGTTCAAAAGGTCCAGATCATCCGCTGCGAGCGTTTCCATGCCCAGCCAGCTTTCAAGGCCCACCAGCGTTATGCGGTGCTTGGCGGCCAGCGGTTTAAGCTTATGTACCAACGCCGAAACGAACTCCACATCTTCGCTTGCTGCTACGATAACGTTCATGCGCAACGGATCGAGCTTGGTGGCGATATCACCAACTGACCTCCCATCACGCATGATGAGCAGGCTGTCGCACAAGCGGCTCGGTTGATCTTGGATCGCGGTCTGCAACAGGCCTATGAACTGGTCCTGCAGGTCCTTGTCCCCTGCAATATCTGGCCGCATGACGATGATGTTCTCCCTGGCGAAGCGCTGGGCCACATAGCGAGCGGTATGCCTCACCAGATCGCTGCGAGTAGGAGTCACCTTGCTCACCGTAGGGTTGCCAAGAAGCATCTTGTTGGTCTGTGGCACCGGACATACGATTTGGGCCTTGCTATTCGACTTCACGAGTTCTTCGATCGCCGATCGGTTGAAAGGGCCGATGAACAGGTCCATCCCCTTGATCTCCGGCTGGCGGATCACTGAATTCCAGATCCTGGCCTCATCACCCTGATCGAAGACGGAGATATCGGCATTGAGGCCGAGGACCTTCAATGAATCCAGCGCGAGCTGTGAACCACCGTAGAACTGTGCGGCTATGCGGCTGGCCTCATTGAACTGAGGATCTTCCGCGGTAGCGGCCAAGAGACTGTCGTTCTTGCCTGTGGAGAACGGAAGCAGGTAACCGATCTTGTACCTCTCCCGCTTTTCACTTATAACTGGTGCCGGCTCCGGCACTTCCGTGCCAACACGCAGGGGGATCTTCACTGTGGCGCCGGCCTTCAAACCTTCGGGCAGACCATCGTTGGCAGCCTGAATGGCTTCGGGAGTTGTCACATACAGTTTGCTCAACGAATACAGCGTTTCACCCGGTTGCACGATGTGGTCCAGGATCCGTTCTGGCATGGCGGGCCTTATCTCCAGGGCACTTCGGCCGATCACCTTGCTCACGGGGATGACCACTTTCATGCCTTCGCGAAGCCCTTCGTTGAGCGCCGGATTACGTTGCAGCAGCATATTGATGTCCACATCATATTGCCGGGCGATGCCGAACATGGTCTCTTTACGCTGCACCGTATGGAGCAATTCACCATCGGCCACTATCTCCGGCGCCGATCGTGCCTCCCGTTTGTTGATGGCATCCTGCGGGATAAGGATCTCCTGATCGATGGACAGCCCGGCCTCGGCCGCGGGATTGGCCTTCAGGATGTCTTCCACCGGAACAGCGTAGCTGCGGCTCAGTGCATAGAGGGTCTGCCCCTGCTCCACCTTGTGAACAATGAATTTGCGGCCATTGATGGTGCGTATCTCCTGGGCAGATGAAATGCCCGCGATCAGCACCAGGATCAACAAAAGGAGTCGCCTTTTCATTTTAAAGATCACTCCCATTCAATGGTGGCCGGCGGCTTTGAACTGATGTCGTACGCCACGCGATTTATTCCGCGAACGCGGTTGATGATGCTGTTCGATATCCGTGCCAGGAATTCATAAGGAAGGTGACACCAATCGGCCGTCATGCCATCGGTACTGGTCACTGCGCGTAGGGCCACGGCGTTCTCGTAGGTGCGTTCATCACCCATTACGCCCACGCTTCGCACGGGAAGCAGGATGGCTCCGGCCTGCCATACCTGGTCGTAGAGGCCTTCCTCCTTCAAGCCTTGGATGAAAATATGATCGACCTCCTGGAGCAGGGCGACTTTCTCCGCGGTGATCTCACCCAGGATGCGGATCGCGAGACCCGGACCGGGGAACGGATGGCGGCCCAGGATGTTCGGATCGAGGCCGAGTTCCTTGCCCACTCGCCGGACTTCATCCTTGAAGAGCAGCCTCAATGGTTCCACCACCTTCAGTTTCATCCGTTCCGGCAAACCACCGACATTGTGGTGGCTTTTGATGGTGACACTGGGGCCGTTGACGCTCACACTTTCAATGACATCCGGATAGATCGTACCCTGGCCTAACCACTGTACGCCTTGGATCCTGTGCGCTTCCCGATCGAAGACTTCGATGAACGTGCGTCCGATCGCTTTTCGTTTTTCCTCCGGATCCTCCTTGCCGGCCAGGGCGGAATAGAATTCTTTCCGGGCATCCACACCGGTGATATTCAATCCAAGATGGCGGTAGCTTTCCAGCACGTTCTCGTATTCATCCTTACGGAGAAGGCCATTATCCACGAAGATGCAATGGAGCCTGTCGCCGATGGCCCTATCCAGCAACAAGGCGGCAACTGAGCTGTCAACACCACCACTAAGCGCCATCACCACCTGGCCCTCTGCAAGTTCCCTTTGAAGCCTCTCCACTGTCGCGGCTACGAATCCATGGGGGGTCCAATCGCCGGCGCAACCGCAGATGTTGATCACGAAATTGTGCAGCAGCTGAAGTCCATCCGTGGTATGGTAGACCTCTGGATGGAATTGAACGGCGTATGTCAGGCGATCATGCAGGCGATAGGCGGCCACGGGAACCTCGGGCGTGCTGGCGATAACCTCCATGGCCTCGCTGGGTATGGTGATCGTATCTCCATGGCTCATCCACACCTGAGTGCCCGCCTGGATCCCATCGAACAGATGGCTCGGCCCGATCGTGCTCAGATGGGCACGGCCGTATTCGCGCACTTTGCTCCTTTCCACTGTTGCCCCGGTCCTTTTGGCGAGCAATTGTGCGCCATAGCAAACAGCCAGCACCGGTGTCTTCCCGAGGATACCATCAAGGTCGGTGTCCGGTGCACTGGCATCATGCACACTGCTGGGACTGCCGCTGAGTATGAATCCTTTGACCTCTGGTCTTTCAATGAACCCCTGTGCCTTGCTGAACGGATGGATCTCACAGTAAACGTTCAGCTCACGTACCCTCCTGGCGATCAGTTGGGTATACTGCGATCCATGATCCAGGATGATGATCGTATCGGGCACGCTGGCTTTCGGGTTGGTTGAGGGGAGGACAAAAGTAGCCACCATGATCGATGTCAATGCTCAGGACCGATCAACCGAAGGAGAGTGATATTTCCTTGAAAAAGCGACCTTTTCGTACGATTCCTCGTCGTATCTTCGTATTGCGTTCGCATTCCTGAAATTTTCACAGCGGAATTAACCTTCCATTGATGTTCCCTAAGCCCGAACTACGGACCTTTGCATCACCAATGGCAACCTCTTCCTCTGTATCGTTCCTCTTGAGGTCACCGCTGATCCTTTCCATGGCGATCATGGCCCTGCTGGCTTCGAACGTGAGCGGCCAGGGTAATGAGGACCTCACCAACCTGCCGACGTTGAACGCTGCCTCCTACCTGAGCCGTACATGGACCGGAACGGATGGCGTAACGTGGACAGCACAAGGAGCCCGGACCGACCAGACCCTGAACGGCAAGGCGATCTGCTTCAGCACCACGGGTAACCGCTGGATCACATCGCCGGTCTATGCCAACGGCATGGGCACTTTGAACTTCAGTTACAAGCGTGGCTTCACCAATACGAACAACCGCAGTTTGCAGGTGTGGGTGAACGGTGTACAGATCGGCGCCTCAATCGTTGTGAGCCCTACTTCCGATCTGGTGGCCACCTACAGCCAGCCGATCGATGTGAGCGGCAATGTGCAGTTGGAGATCCGATCCACCGGTGCGGGTCAGGTCATCGTGGATGATATTTCGTGGACCGCCTTCAATGCCGGACCCACGGTGAGCTTCAATGCTGCCACCGGCACAGCGATCGAAAGTGCCGGAACAGTGCAGGTGGACCTTGGAATAACACCGGCAGCCACTGCCGCGGGTACGATCATGATCGCTGTTGCCAACGGTGCGGGAGTGAGCTACGGCGCTGGCGGGGATTACACCACAACACCCGGGGTGGCCATTAACATCATCACTTTGAATGTGGCCGCAGGTGCAACCACCGCTTCGTTCAATTTGAACATCACTGACGATGTGATCACCGAACCGAACGAAACGATCACTTTCACCATTACCGGGGTCACCGCCGGCCTTTCGATCGGAACACCTACCGCCCACACGTTCACGATCACGGACAATGATGTAACGCCGACGATCAATTTCAGCACGTTGAGCATTTCGGTACTGGAGAACGCCGGCATGCAGAATTTCCAGATGAGCATCACACCAGCGGCCAGTGCGGCCGGCAGCGTGGTGGTGCAGGTCTCCAACGGTGCGGGCGCGGCCTATGGCATCGGCAACGATTATCTCTCCAATCCGGCCGTGATCGGAGGTAACATCACTGTGAATTTTGCTGCAGGTGCCACCGCTGCCAACTTCTCCATCACCGTTCTGGATGATGCTGCGGCAGAAGCCACCGAAACGGTCACCTTCACGGTGAGCACCGTGCCGGCAGGTTTTGCGATCGGTGGAAGCAATACGGCGTTGCTTACCATCGGCGATAATGATACTCCACCCACTGTGCTATCCGCAGGCGATCTGGTGGTGGTGGGTGTGAATGCCAACAATCAGGCGTGCAGCGGAATTTCCGGTGAGGACGAGGTGAGCTTCTTCTCCTTCAAACCCATCGTACCCGGAACACAGATCATTCTTTCCGACAATGGCTATGAGCGTTGCAACGCAGGCATGTGGGGCAATAGCGAAGGAACGGTGCGTATGCAAAGGACCGGCATCGCCATTCCTGCAGGACAAGTGGTCACATTCCGTTTCAGCAATACCACGGGCGCGGGGAACGTGACCGCCGTGGCACCTGATAACGGCTGGAGCTGCACCTCCATCAATGGCGCCACCACACTGAACCTGAACAACGGGGGCGATCAACTGTTCTTCATGCAAGGTGGGGTGTGGAACACCGGCACTACAGGTGCGCATAATGCCACCTATACCGGCAACATCCTTTTCGCCTTTTCCACGAACCCTACCTTCCCCTGGTCGGCCACTTGCGCCAGCCCTGCGGGCAATCAACGAAGCAATCTTCCACCGGGCATCGAATGTTTCAGCATGGCCCCCACCCTGGCCACCGATTACAATAAATATGTGGGTCCCATCATAGCAGCCACCCAACGGAACTGGATCATAAGGCTGGATGATGTGGCCAATTGGAACAGCTATGCCAGCTGCGCGGAATACAGCTCTCAAGGCTACAACTGGCTTACAGCACCGATAATGCCGATCACCAACGCCAGTTTCCAAGCGGGAAAATGGACAGGTGCAGTGAACACCGACTGGTTCGAATGCAAGAACTGGGATGATGCCCGGGTACCTACGATCACCACGGATGTGCTCATCGATCATACAGCGATCCGGCATTGCTCAGTGGGGCTCGCCACCGGCCTCTCACCGGCAGGTACTGGCGTATGCGCATCCGTATCAATGTCGAACTCGGGTGCCAGCCGCCATCTTACCGTTGAGGCGAACAGCACGCTCATGGTCAACGGCCCGGTGAACGTGGAGCGGATCGTTGGTGCCGGTGTCCTGAACTTGAATGTCTTCGCTGGCGCCACATTGAATGCCACCGAAGTTTATCTGGCCAGCGCGAACGTGGGCAGCGGCGAAGCACGGTTGAATTGCGTGACGCCAACAAGTCTCACCGATCTGGAAAGCCATTTGACCATTGCTCCGGGGGGCCGGGTGGATCTGGGCACCGGTGGTACGATCAGCCTCGGAGGTAATTGGAGCAACATGGAATCCGAGGCCATGTTCGTGGAAGGCGCTGGAAGCGTCGTCTTCAATGGCAACGTGGATCAGTATATCACCAGCACCGGTTTTGAAGATGTTTTCTACAATATCAGTGTGCTGAAGACCGGGGGTGATCTAGTGCTTTCGATCCCTGCGGCAGTACGCGGAACGTTGGATCTTACAGATGGTCTGGTGAACACCACAGCGGCCAACCTGCTCACCATGCGCGCAGGAAGTGGGTCCATCAATGCCAGCGATCTGAGCTTTGTGAACGGCCCCCTGAAGAAGATCGGCCTTACTCCGTTCGTATTCCCCGTAGGCAAAGGCAGCAGTCTGCGCCCCTGTGGTATCAAGGATGTCACCGGCACGGCCACCGATGCGTTCACTGCTGAATATTTCCCGATCAGTGCGGCAGCCACCTTCGGCACGAACATCGAACCTACGCTGCATCACATCAGCGATTGCGAATACTGGATGATCGATCGCAGCGCGGGGAATGCCAATGCCACGGTGGATCTTACCTGGGATTCTCCCGAAAGTTGCGGCGTAACATCTCTTCCGGCGCTGCGCGTGGCACGGTGGGATGGGACCATCTGGCGCGATCGGGGCAATGGCGGAACCACCGGAAATACGGTGGCGGGCACTGTTTCCACCGCAGCGGTGCAGACCCTTTTCAGCCCATGGACATTGGCTTCGATCGATGGATCGAACCCGCTTCCCATTACCCTGGTATCCTTCACAGCCCGGGCGGAAGGCTCGATCGTGAGATTGGATTGGACCACGGCATCGGAGCGTAACAATGACTTCTTCACCATAGAACGATCAGCTGATGGCATCGAATTCCAGCCGATCTTGAATGTGGATGGCGCCGGTGACAGCTATATCACACGTCATTACACCGACCATGATCGGCGCCCGCTGCAAGGCATCAATTACTATCGTCTGCGGCAGACCGATCTGGATGGCACCTCCACCCTATCGGATGTTGTGAGCGTGTTGATGAAGCCCACCGGCCAACACTTGGTGGTCTTCGGTTCGGCCGATCTGATACAGGCGGTGCATGACATGGGTGCTGAAAGCCGGTATGAGATCCTGGATATGACCGGCAGGTTGGTGCTAAGCGGAACTTCAAGCCAGGAAGGCCGTAGCGAAATTCCTGCATCCGGCCTGATACGTGGAGCCTACATCTTCCGCATCACAGAAGGTGATCGTTCTGAAAGCGTACGATTCGTCTACTGATCGGCTCCTTCCTGAAAAATGTTGAAGACCGGCTCCAACGGATCGAGACGATCCTTGATCAAGTCCAGGAATCCTTCGCCATACCTGCAATAGAACGACATGAAATTCTCCTGTCGTTCCTGAAGTTTCCCGCCGGGCATAAAGTGATCGAGCACCACTTGGAGACTATCTGAATGTTCCTGCGTGCGTCTTTTGGCCGCACGTACGATCTTCTTTTCAATATGGTCCAAGCCTTTCATGGATCGTGCAGCTGCACCTGCTACGGACGCATCCAACGTCCGATCGATGGCACCCGCACGATCCTGCAAACGTTGGTAGATCGCAGCGATCTCCTTTCGTTCCTCCTCGATAGAAAGATCGATGCCTGAATGTTCCGCGGCGATCTTTTTCTGAAGTTCATGGATCGGAAGGAAAAGATCTTCCGGCCGAAGACCCAGCTTCTTCAACTGCCGGGCATCCTTCTCATCGATGACGCCCAAGGAAGTGCGTAACAGCAGGACGGGCATGGGAAGATCGAACGCTTCGAACGCATCCTTCAACTGGAGCCAATAGGCGATCTCTCCGCCTCCACCGATATAAGCGATGTTGGGCAGGATCGTTTCCTGGTAAAGCGGACGAAGCAGCACGTTCGGAGAAAAGCGATCCGGATGGTCGTGCAATTCACCGATCAATTGATCCTTCTTCCATGTGGTGCCGGCTTCTGTCATCCATCCACTGCGACCACTAGTGATCCTTGACCTTTCTCCCTCCTTCAAATGGAACAGGTTGATCTCTCGTGATGGTGCTTGTACCTTGTATTGCTTGTCAAGCCATTCTTCGGCTTCAACAACAGATCGATGTAACCGGCCCTCCAACAGCTCGGCCTCCATGGCCGGAATGAATTCCCGTTTCAGCTCCGCATCATCGGCATCAAGGCAGATGATGCCCGTGCTAGCGAAGATCGAATTCACGAAAAGCCGGGTCGCTTCAGCCAGCGTACGATCTTCCCGGTAGGCATTCTCGATCACCCGGCCTAATTGCTCTGCATGCGATCCGAGCCCCATTGTCCGCCTCACCATATCCACCACAGGACCAATGTTCTTCAAAAGCATGCGGCCGACAGCACCTGTTCCTCCACCCTGCCATTGGATCTTGTTGCCGTGGATGAAAACATGATCCACTTCCGCCAGATCATGATCTTCGGTGGCCATCCAGAAGACCGGTACGACAGGCCGATCGGTGGATAATTGTTCCGCAAGCCTTACTGTGTTCAAGATCTTCAACGGCACGTAGAGCGGACCTGTAAGCAGACAGACCTGATGTCCGGTGGTCACGGTGAGCGTTTGATCTTCAACCAGCCTATCAAGATTCCCCCGTACTGCTTCATGAACGTCGATGCCGCGATATTGTCTTTCGAGCACCTTCGAGAGAACGGACCTGCGTTGTAGTGGAAATTCTCTTCGGGCCATCGCGGTCCTTAGACCCTCTGCAGTGGGCTTGAAGGCAACAAGCCCCTCAAGTTCACTGAACCCCTTCAAATAATTCGTCACGATCGGCTGGAACTGACCGGTATCCTGGTACGGTAGGCGGCGATGCTCCATTCGATGGGCCAAAGGTAGATGCAGGCGCGCCACAGAGTCCTCATCAGGATCACCAGTCACAGCATTCAACACGTCTTGCGCCCGGGCGGGGATGAGCGTATTTTCACACGCCTTTATCCAAACAATGACTTTTGTCATGTTCATTATCCGATCGGTCCTTTGCCTCGCATTTGTTGCATTATACAGCATCAGCAGTGCTCAAATACCGTATCAGGTAGTGCCGCTCACCGCCACAGTGAGCAATGGACCACCGGCGATCCATATCCACTGGCCAGAGGATAATTCCGCCCAATTCTTCACCGTGAAAAGGCGTGATCCGGCGCAGGTCCAATGGGAGGTGGTGGCCACATTGCCAGGTAGCGCTGAGGGATATCTGGACACCGATGTGCAGATCGGCGAGCGATACGAATACACCATCGTGAAGTCCGATCCGATGTACACCACTGATACGGTATGCGTTCCTCCCGGATCCGAGATCACATTCACCATACACGACACGGAAGGCAACGGACTTTGTTGTTGGAACAGCAACGGCTACTGGCAACTCTTCGCCTGTGGACAATTGATCGCTCAGGGAGCCGAATACACCTATACCGATCAACATCAGTTCACCATGTGCGGCTCCGGTACCTGCAATGAAGTGGTGGTGCGCATCTATCCCGATCATCAATTCCAGGAGATAAGCTGGGAATTGGAGACCAGCGATGGGAGTGTTCTTGCCGCAGGCAGCCCGCAGATGGCACCGATGTTCGGCTACATACTCGCAGGCATCGAAGTGCCGGCCGAGGAAGCTCACGGCGGCATACTGATACTTGTTGATGAGGAATTTGCGGATCCACTTGCTGCTGAACTCGACCGGCTCAAGAAGGACCTGATCGGTGAAGGATGGATGGCGCAACAGGAAGTAGTGCCGGCCGGCAGCACACCTGTGGCCGTGAAGACCACCATCATGCAGTACTACAACGCTATGCCCGATCTGAGGGCATTGCTGCTCATCGGGCACGTTCCGGTCCCCTATTCAGGCTTGATCGCTCCGGACGAACATCCAGAACATCTCGGCGCCTGGCCTGCGGATCTCTACTATGCCGAGATGGACGGCCCCTGGACCGATGAAGTGGTGAACTGGAACGTATGGAGCGTGCCTTCACGTAACCATAATATCGTTGGCGATGGCAAGTTCGATCAAAGTGTTCTTCCCAGTGATGTGGATCTTATCCTGGGCCGGGTGGACTTCGATGGATTGAATGTTTTTGCCCAAGATGGAACGGAGCTTCTCCGTTCCTACCTCGATCGCAACCATGCGTTCCGCACCGGGCAGCTCACCTATCAACGCAAGGCAGTGGTGAACGAGAATTTCTCGTGGCTCGATCATGAATCGGCGATCTATCGGAGCTGTATACCGATGTTCGGTGCAACCGATGTCTATGACGGGCCTTTCATCGGAACGCTCTCCACCGAAGGTCATCTTTGGTCCATGGCGGGCGGGCCCGGCATGCCCGATGCGGCCCAGGGGGTGGGGACGTCGGCCCAGATAGCGGCCACACAATTGAACGGGGCGTTCGCTCATCTTTTGGGCAGCTTTTTCGGTGATTGGGACCAACCCAACAATTTCATGCGAACAGTGCTCGGCAGTGGAATGCTCGGCGTGGTCTGGGGTCTCCAGGAAATGATGTTCCATCATATGGCCCTTGGCGCACCTATCGGGGAGAGCGTGAGACGATCACAGAATGCGAGCTACTTCACACATGAGCGGAACGGCCGCCTGGTGCATATGGCATTGATGGGAGATCCCACTTTGCAACTGTTCCATGTTCCTCCTGTTATCGATGCCGAAGCGATGGCACAGATGAACGGTGTCGCGCTCACGTGGTCCGCGATCCAGGGTCCGGTGGAAGGCTATCATATTTTCCGGCGCTCTTCCCAAGATCAGAACTTCACCCGCATCACAGATGAACCGGTCATCGGCACATCTTATCTCGATGATGATGCGATCCCAGGCGAACATGAATACCTGGTCAGGGCTCTCCGGTTGGAGTCTACGCTGAGTGGCAGTTATTACATTCTCGGCGGAGGAACGCCGGTGCCGGTCTCTATCAACGTTGGCTCCCCTGTATACGAGCTGGATGACCTGGTGATAGCGCCATCGCCCGCTGATGGCCGGTTCACCATACGCTCGCAAGGAATTGACCGTTTGATGGAAGTGAAGTTGTTCGATCTTGCAGGTGCGGGAGTATCCGCTTCGATCTCCCATCATGAAGACCTGGTGGAAGTGATCACGAATGTGGCCGATGGGATCTACATGCTTCGAATGACGTTTGAAAATGGCCGGGAGCTGCGGCGATCCATCGTGATCGCACGTTGATCATACGGCTTCGCCCATGAGCTCATGCTCACGCGCCGAAATGATCCTCACATCCGCCAGATCTCCGATACGCAGGTGGTTCCCGTTCATCGGGATCAGTACCTCGTTGTCCACTTCCGGCGAATCGAATTCCGTGCGCGCGATGTAGTGGCCGCTCTCGGCCTTGTCCACCAATACGCGCATCACCTTGCCCACGCGATCCTGGTTCTTCTCGTAAGAGATGCCGCCCTGTAATTCCATGATCTCCTGGGCCCGCAGCTCCTTCACCTCACCAGGCACATCGTCCTCCATGCCATAAGCATGCGTATTCTCTTCATGGCTGTAGGTGAAGGCACCCAGCCGATCGAAACGCATCCGCTCGATCCAGCGCAGGTTGTCCTCATGATCGGCATGCGTTTCACCGGGGAAACCGGCGATCAACGTAGTGCGGATCGCGATGCCGGGCACTTTTTCACGGATCGTATCCACCAAGGCCTCCGTCTTCTCCTGGGTTATGCCGCGGCGCATGCGCTTGAGCATGTTCGTACTACCGTGCTGCAACGGCATGTCCAGGTAGTTGCAGACATTGCTCCTGTCGCGCATCACATCCAACACCTCCATCGGGAAACCGGAAGGAAAAGCGTAATGCAGGCGGATCCATTCAATGCCTTCCACATCGCTCAGCCGGGCCACCAGTTCATCCAGATTCCGTTTTCCGTATAGGTCCAGACCATAATAGGTAAGGTCCTGCGCTATCAGGATGAGCTCCTTCGTTCCATTTGCTGCAAGGCTTTGCGCGTTACGCACCAGTTGGTCCATCGGCGTGCTCACATGCTTTCCACGCATCAATGGAATGGCGCAGAAAGAACACTTCCGATCACAACCCTCACTTATCTTGAAGTAGGCATAGTGCACCGGGGTGGTCAACAGGCGCTCACCCACCAGTTCGGCCTTGTAATCGGCCTTCAGGGTCTTCAGCAAACGGGGCAGATCGCGAGTACCGAACCAGGCATCCACCTGCGGTATCTCCGCTTTCAGATCCGGCGCATAGCGCTGGCTCAGGCAGCCGGTCACGTACACTTTCTCCACCAATCCCTGCTCCTTGGCATTGGCGTAGGCCAGAATGGTGTCGATGCTTTCCTGCTTCGCATTATCGATAAAACCGCACGTATTGATCACCACCACATTGTGATCGTTGCCGCCGCTCTCATGCTCCACTTCTATCCCGCTCGCTTTCAATTGTGCCATCATCACCTCACTGTCGAAGGTGTTCTTCGAGCAGCCGAGTGTGACCACGTTCACTTTGGTGCGCTTGAGGGTGCGGGCTTTCATCAGGGCCTGCAAAGGTCGGGGTTTTCCGCCGATCGGCCGGCGTTCGCGAGACCATCCTTGCAGTACCGTGATGTTTTGGGCGCATGCCGCCCCAAAAGCCGGCGGCACCGGGCTATCCGCTGTACTCCTCCCCCGGCCAGAGCGCCGGGGTGCGGGGTGCCGCTCCTATCCCATTGCGCGGGCATCCTTCAAGGCCGGTGTCATCCGGCTTCGCTCACTATCGATCGGTATCCTTCCGCAAGATCCGATCGGTATCCTCCAGCACATGACGCCGATCGAACCAGGGCTCGCGTACCAATTCGGCCAGCACACGCGGATCCACTTCAAAGAGATACACCTCCTTCCTGCGCGATCTCATGTAGGTCACAATGTCCTTCAAGCGTGCGATGCCCGTTGCATCGATCAATGGCACATGACGCATACGCAATACCAACACACGGTGCCTGTCATGTATCTCATTGAGCACCAGCTGGAATTTCTGTGCTGCCCCGAAGAAGAGCGGTCCACTGATCTCGTACATCAACACATCCTTTCCCAAGGCGGCCACGATCGGATCGGTGAGTTGTTCATCCCCCTCATCGTCATTGCCCAGTACCGGCCGCATGTCGGTCACATCGCTCATGCGTTTCATGAAGAGGAATGCGGCCAGCACCATGCCCACTTCTATGGCCAGCACCAGATCGAAGATCACCGTGATAAGGAAGGTGACCACCAGCACCACTGCATCATATCTGTTGCCGCGCAGCGCGCTGATGAAGTTGCGCCATTCACCCATGTTCCAGGCCACCACAACGAGCACCGCGGCGAGACTTGCCATGGGGATCATTCCTACCAGCGGAGCAGCAAAGAGCATGGTGAGCAGCAACACCAGGGCATGTACGATGCCGGCTACTGGCGTGCGGCCACCATTCTTTACGTTCGTGGCCGTACGCGCGATCGCCCCGGTGGCCGGTATGCCCCCGAAGATCGCGCTGAGCATGTTGGCACCGCCTTGCGCCACCAGTTCCATGTTGCTGCGGTGCCTGCCACCGATCATTCCATCGGCCACCACCGCCGAGAGCAGCGATTCTATGCTTCCCAGCAGGGCTATGGCGATAGCCGGTTGGATCAGTTCCCGTATGGTGGCCAGATCGATCTGCAGGAATTCGGGTGCAGGAATGACCTCGGGCAGATCGCCGAATCGGCTTTCGATCGTATCCACCGGCCAATGAAGCCACCATACGGCCATGGTCGCCACTACGATAGCCACCAATGGTGCAGGCAGGGTGGAATTGATCTTCGGCAAGAAAATGATGATCGCGATGGTAGCCACCCCGATCGCCAGGGTCATCGGATCGAATCGCGATAGATGTGCAGCGAACTGCATGATCTGGTCGAAGACCCCTTCCGTCCTTTCGGTCACGGTGATGCCGAAAAGATCCTTCAATTGGGTGACCAGGATGATAACGGCAATGCCCGAGGTGAAGCCTACGATCAACGTGTTCGGAAAGAATTTCAAGAGACGTCCGGCTCGCAGGAAGCCCATCAGCATGATGAGGATACCGGCCATGAACGTGGCTATCGTAAGGCCTTGAACGCCATGGCGGGCCACAATACCGGCCACGATCACGATGAATGCACCGGTGGGTCCTCCAATCTGCACCCTGCTTCCGCCAAAAATGGAGATCGCGGTACCGGCCACGATCGCTGTGATCAAACCTTTCTCAGGTCCTACGCCGCTGGCGATGGCAAAGGCGATCGCCAATGGGATCGCGACGATGCCCACGACCAGGCCGGCCACCACGTCACGCTGGAATTGTTGGCGTGGGATCCCGGTCTTGAGAAGTGTGAAGAACTTGGGAACGAATTCCGGTTGTTGTCCTTTGGCGTGGTCATTCCTGGTTTCCATCGCCGAACGCGCCATCAATTGGCCTTGCCGAAGAGGCTTTCCACGAATGTCTTTTTGTCGAAGATCTGAAGATGGTCCATGCCTTCGCCGATGCCAAGATATTTGATCGGTATCTTGAACTGATCGCTGATGCCGATCGCCACACCACCTTTTGCCGTGCCATCGATCTTGGTCAATGCCAGGGCGGTGACATCGGTGGCAAGGGTGAACTGCTTGGCCTGTTCTATCGCGTTCTGGCCGGTACTCGCATCAAGGACGAGAAGAACCTCGTGCGGTGCATCCGGCACCACTTTGCGCATCACGTTACGCACTTTGGTGAGCTCGTTCATTAGACCGACCTTATTATGCAGCCGGCCTGCCGTATCGATGATCGCCACATCAATGCCCCTGGCCTTGGCACTTTCAACGGTGTCATAAGCCACGGCCGCCGGATCGGCGTTCATTCCCTGCTGCACCAGCGGTACTCCTACCCGCTCGCTCCAGATGCGTAACTGGTCCACCGCCGCCGCCCTGAAGGTATCGGCCGCGCCCAGCATCACCGATCGGCCCTCCTTCTTGAATGCGTGGGCAAGTTTTCCGATGGTGGTGGTCTTTCCAACGCCGTTCACACCCACCACCATGATCACGTACGGCTTCTTCTCCACATCGATCGGCGTTGGATCTTTCATCAACGCGGCGATCTCTTCCCGCAGCATGCCGTTCAGTTCCGTGGTGCTCACGTACTTGTCCCGTTTCACCCGCTCCTGGATGCGATCGATGATCTTCAGGGTGGTCTCCACGCCGACATCACCTGTCACCAGAACTTCTTCCAATTGATCGAGCACTTCATCATCTATTGTGCTCTTGCCGGCCACTGCCCGGCTGATCTTGTCGAAAAAGCCGCTGCGGCTGCGTTCCAGGCCTTTGTCCAGCTCCTGTTTCTCAGCCTCGGCAACTGCTGCCTCCTTCTTCTTTCCGAACAACGAACCGAACAATCCCATCTATTTCACAGGTCTTGAAGCTCAAAAAGGCCTCCGCCCTACGGCAGCGGCCTTTTCGCCAATGTGTTCAATAGAAAATACTTACTTGCCGGAAAGGAGTTTATCGGCCTCGTCGGTGGGCAGCACCTGCTCCACGAACGCGTATCCGCCTGTCTTGTCCTTCTTGATCATGCGGATGACCTTGGTGAAGGTCTTGGCATCGGCCTTCTTCAGGGTAGCAACGGTCTTCTTTGCCATGTTTCACGCGCCGGGGCGCTTGTTAAAGGTTGTTCACCGCGAAGGCGCGGTCTACTTGATCTCTTTGTGGACGGTCATCCGGCGCAGGATGGGGTTGTACTTCTTCAACTCCATGCGCTCGGTGGTGTTCTTCCTGTTCTTGGTGGTGATGTAACGTGAAGTACCTGGTTGCCCGGAGTTCTTATGCTCCGTGCATTCGAGGATCACTTGCACGCGGTTGCCCTTCTTGCTGGCCATTGCTTCACGCTTTTACCGCACCCACCGGGCACGGGGCCGCAAATGTATGGATAAAGTTGGAATGTTGGAAGCTGAAAATTGTTGGAGGTGCGGATGGACACTCTAATCCCTGCAAAGGATCAGAAACAACGAAGCGCTCCTTCCCAGGAACGCTTCCATGGATCCACCGATCGGAAGGTCAGGCCTTGTAAAAGCCCTTCTCCTTGGCCTGTTTCAGTGCTGCGGTGATGCCGATCTTATTGATCGTACGCATACCGGCGGCGCTTACGCGCAGGGTCACGGTCTTCTTTTCCTCGGGAATGAAATATTTACGGTCCTGCAGGTTCGGGGCGAACGTGCGGCGCGTCTTGCGGTTGGAGTGTGACACACTGTTGCCGGTGATGACGCGCTTACCGGTGATCTGGCAGACCTTGGACATGGCTTCTAACGATTTCGGGGCGGCAAAGGTAGGGAAAGTTACCGAATAGCGAAGCTGGTCCCCCTTTACACTGCTCGGCGATCAAAGGTTCTCATCTCCCATGGGCCGTACCACCGCCCGCTGGAGCAATGCTTTGCGCAGCATGTTCAAGGCGGCCAGCGAGCTTCTTTCGATCACAAGATCCCTGGTGCCTGGAAAGTTACCCAGAACGGAGACAACACCTTGTGGGCCGGCAATGGCCATCCATACGGTACCCACGGGCTTTTCCGGTGTGCCACCATCGGGACCGGCGATACCACTGGTGGCGATGCTCCAATCTGTGCGCAAGGCTTCCCGTACGCCGAGCGCCATCTTCTCTACCACAGGTCTGCTCACGGCCCCTTCCAGCTTGAGCATGTCCGCCGGAATGCCCAGTTCCTCCATCTTCACGGCATTGGCATAACTGACCACTCCACCAGTGTAATAGGCCGAACTGCCGGGAACGCTCGTTACGAGGCTGCTGATCCTGCCGCCGGTGCAGCTTTCCGCCAGTGATAGTGTATGTCCGCGAGCTTTGAGAAGTCTGCCGATGACCTTCTCCAATCGATCGTCACCCTCCCCAAAGATCAGTTCAGGAATAAGCTTGTAGAGTTCTTCCGCTTGACGATCAACGCTGTCTTTTGCTTCCCGTGGATCGTTGCCTGCGTAGGTGCTCAGCCGCAGTTTGACCAGGCCCGGACTGGGCAGATAGGCCAGTTTGATGTGATCGGAACGCAGCCCATCCTCCCATTCGGCAATGCGCTGTGCCAGATGGCTTTCTCCCATGCCGGTGGTGAGAATGGTACGATGCACGATGGCCGGTGGCCTGAATTGTTCCTTCAGTGCCGGAATGACCCAACGTTCCATCATGGTCTTCATCTCATAGGGAACACCAGGCATACTGATCAAGCTGCGATCCTGGTGTTGGAACCACATGCCGCTGGCCGTGCCGCGATCGTTGGGTATCACTGTACAACCGGTGGGCAGATCGGCCTGTGCAAGGTTCACTTCGAGCGGATCGCGGCCGAGCGCTTCATACATGGTGATGATCCGCTGCTCCACTTCTTTGGAACGCGCGAGCGGAGTGCCGAAGAACTCACAGAGCGTAAGCTTGGTGATGTCATCTTTCGTGGGGCCGAGACCTCCGGTAATGAGCACGATAGGAGAAGTGACCGAGCGCAAAGCCTCAAGGATCTCATCCTTATCATCGCCGATGGTACGCACGCGTTTGCAGCGGATACCGGCCAATGCGAGTTGGCCACCCATCCAGCCGGCGTTGGTATTGATGGTCTGCCCGATCAATAGTTCATCACCGATCGAAATGATCTCTGCCGTGACCTCATCTGCCATGGCGCAAAGGTGCAGTTGATGACCGGATATTCGTTCGCTGCGGAAGATCTTCAGGTAATGCGAAGCGCGTAAGGGACATGAGCAGAAAGCCCGGAGGCCGCGCTTTTGGCGGCTGAGGACTTGGAGCGTTGGCCCGACCCACCGAAGCTTCAGCGCAGGTGGGATACGCCCAACTAACCGTGCATGGTAGGCGCCCTTCCGTATCGCGCCACCACATCGGCCTCATAGGCAAGGAATTCCTTCCAGCGCGCATCCACATCCACCCGGCCGCCGAACTCGCGGGCGAAACCGATGAAGGTGGTGTAATGGCCTGCCTCGCTGATCATGAGTTCGCGATAGAACTCACGCAATTCGGGATCCTCCACTTCTTCGGTGAGCACTTTGAAACGTTCGCAGCTGCGTGCTTCGATCATGGCGCTGAAGAGCAGCCGATCGACAAGTCGCTCTTCTTTCGATCCATCCTTGCGCACGAACTGCATGAGCTCGTTCACGTAATTGTCCTTTCGCTCAGGGCCGAGCTGCCAGCCGCGCGCATGGATCTTTTCCACCACCTGGCGGAAATGTTCCAATTCCTCCTGCGCGATCTGAGTGAGTTCGGTGACAAGAGCGTTCAACTCAGGATGTCGGACGATCATGCTGATGGCATTGCTGGCGGCCTTCTGCTCGCACCAGGCGTGATCGGTGAGCAGTTCGGCAAGATCGTTCTGTACAAGATCGGCCCAGCGGCGATCGGTGGTGAGTTGAAGGCCCAGCATGTGCGCAAAGGTCGTTGATCAGCGCCGATCCTGGGTGATCCTGAGGTACTCCACCAGTCCGCGATTGGGCCAATTTCCGGGATCTGTGCCAGGATCGAAGATGTGCAACGAGCGCGGGATCACAGTGAGCGGTGGGATCTCTATCGGTTCGTTGTCAAGGATCCGATCGGTGATGATCGAATAGCGCTTGTGCATATGGCGATCGTATTCGCCGAATTTTCCATTGAGCAGGTCACGATCGGTCTTGAGGCCGGTACCGATGAAAAGGCAGGTGACCGTCCAAAGGGCGATCATCCATGAGCCGATGCTGGTGATCCGGGGGAAATATCGCCTTGCCGTGATACGATCGAAGGAGGACAGGATCAGTGGCCAGCCCATGATGAAAAGAAAACATGCCACGTTCACCGTACGATGCTGCCCAAGGACCCCCGTGGCCCAATAAGGCATAACCATGATGACGAAGATGACGAAGAGGAGTGCGATCGATAGTAGGAGCGGATGGATTGTGATGCGATCGAATATCCGGTGCTCGCGATCGAAGGCGACCCACAGGATGCTTGCTGCGATGGTGACCGGATGGAAGATCCATGTGACCAGGAATCTTGCTGTTTGCAACGCCCCATGGAAAAGGCTGTGGAACAATTGGTGCTTCTGCGGAAAGTTGATGCCACGGATCGCATTGCCTGGGGCGAAGATCATTACCGCTGCTGCTGTGCAGGCGAGAGCGAAGAAGATTAGCGGGACCCTGATCGGCGATCGGCGCTTGATGGGGACGAAAGACCAGATGGAATAAGTGATCAACATCAGCACCATGTGAACTTCAGAAGAACCCGCGATGATGAGAGTAAGAACACCGTTAAGAACAAGAAGCCCGGATCGCGGCTTGCGTTGTTGATCGATCCAGGTCACCAGCGAGAAGACCAGTAGGATATTTGGCAGATGATAAGTGACCGCGCCGGTATACCAATAGATCCCTTCGTAGAGATCAGGCATGATCTGGAGGTAGGTGAGCATCAGACCCACAGCGATCGACAAGGACCGACAGCGATCGTTCACGAGCCGGACCATCAGCGCGTACAGCGCAACCACCATGGCCAGGAGCATTGCGGCCGAGGTCACGCGGTACAGATATATCCCTTGGTGCAGACCAAGGATCAACGGGTTCCGGAACGTAAGGAAGTTCGATGCCCAGCGGCCGTTCCAGGAATGATAATCCTTGAGGATGCGGCCGATCGATGGATCTTTCAGCGCTGCGGCGGAATAGATCCAATCATCCGCATGGGGATGCACATGAAGGCAGATGAACAGGAACCTGCCGAAAAGCAGGAACATCATCACCCCAATGATCAACCGCACGGATCGATGCATACGGCGAAGATCGGATCAATGGCTGATACGTCCTTCACTTCGGAGTAGAAGGATCTGCCCTTACTCTGTCCAGATGTCGAGCTTCAGCGCACCAAGCGATCCAACCCGGCCACCACCGACCCGATGCGCACCGCATCGAAAATTCGCTCTTCGCTGCAACCAAGCTCCATCAGCGAGGCTTCATGGCTTCGCACACACTGTTCGCAGCCGTTCACCGCACTTACCACCAGGCTCAGCAGTTCGAAGAACTCCTTACCTGTCACCGGGTTCATCATGATGTTCATCCGAAGGCCGGCACGCAGTTCATTGTACTTCTCTTTTCCACTGAAATGGCGGAAGCGATAAAGCACATTGTTCACGCTCATCATGCTGGCCACGGCTGCCATTTCCGCTAACTCTTCGTCCGACACGCCTTCTTTGCGCGCAAGTGCTGTGAAGTATCCGATCAATGGATCGTTCTTTCCGTTGACGGCAACACACAGCGCGATCAGCGTCGCGCCTTTGGGATCGATGTGCTGGCTCTTGAGCACGGCCTTCAGGTTCAACTTCAGGTCGCGCGTATACCGGCTTTCCACCGATCCCAAAAGATCAAGCACCTGGCCTTCGCGATCGATGGGCAGACCCAATTCCTCCAGTAATCCTGTAAGTCCTTCTTCCCGCGAGATCGTCGTGTTCTCCATGATCTGTTATTGTAAGAACGCGGATACCAGCGCAGGCCGGTATCCGCGTTCAATGGTTCCTGGTTCTAGTTCAATGTGGCCTCGCCCTTGGTCCAGTTGCAGGGGCAAAGTTCATCGGTCTGCAATGCATCGAGCACGCGCAACACCTCCTCCACGTTGCGGCCCACGTTGAGGTCGTAAGCGCTCACCCAACGCACGATGCCATCGGGATCGATGATGTAGGTGACGCGATAGGCCACTTTCTCATCTTCAGTGAGGATCCCAAGATCTTCTGCAAGGCTCTTGCTGGTATCAGCGAGCATCGGGAATTTCAGGCCCTTCAGGTCGGCGTGATCCTTGCGCCATGCGAGATGAACGAATTCACTGTCGGTACTAGCGCCGATCAGTTGTGTGTTACGATCCTTGAATTCGCCGATGGCCTTGTTGAAGGCGGCGATCTCTGTTGGACAAACGAAGGTGAAATCCTTCGGCCACCAGAACATCACGGTCCACTGTCCGGCCTTTCCGGTGATCGAATCGCTGGTCATCTCGCTGAACTCCTTTCCTTTCTCGGTACTTACTACTGCTTTCTTCTTGAAGATAGGGAACCGGCTTCCCAGTCCCACCATGCGGCGCTCCGCCATTTGAATGTTCTGTGTCATTATATGTGGCCGGCGATCCGGCGTGTGTTTGCGATCGCAAAGGTCGCAGATCGAGCTCCCCACTCTGTATGAGGATCGTCAGGAAGAATGTGAAGGATCGTGAAGGGAAGAACGATCGACGTGGAGGGAATGATGACTACTCCTTCTTCTTCCCTTTCTTCGGATCGTGAAGCGTGAAGACGCGCGAGATGTTGAATCCGAAATGAATGTCGCCGCGACCCCAATCACCGATCGTTTCCGTAATGAAGCTGCGCTCGAACATTCCCGTGCTGTTGGTGAAATGAAGTTGGAACACGTGTCCGCCCGTTTCGATATCGAACCCGAGCGAAAGTGAATTGTGATAACCCGGATTCGGATCGCTCACTTCATCCTCCCTGATCTCGTTCGGCGGTGCGCTGGTCTGGCCCGCGAGCATATGGAAATACTCAACGTTGATGGCGACGCGCTTGGTCAATTTCATTCGGCCCGCACCACTTATGTGGATGATGTCATTGCTGTCATCGACGCGTGAAACAAGGTTCTTATGCACCACACCGGGGTTCAACTGGAAACTGAAGCTCTCACTGAATTTGCGGCCCACGATCATCTGGAACGAATAGGCCATGCGATGCGTGAAATAATCCGTGCGCGAAGCATCATACCATGGCAGATCGGTGGCGCGGGAGGTGTTGATGCTGGACGAAGCCACCAGCGCCAGTGTCAGCGGCATCTCACAACCACTATCGCATTGGCGAAGGATCTTATACTTCACGAATCCATCAACGGTCTTCTGGAAACTGCTACGGCCGATGCCGATCTGCAGAAGCGGCGTGATCCCATAGTCCAATCCGAGCCGCACCGAAGCACCATCGAGGCCGAAGAACTCATTGATACCACCGTTCACCATTCCGAAGCGGTGATTGATCCGGAAATCCAGCACACCATGCGCGGTATTCTCCAGGCTGTGCCCATTGATCACCCGCGTGGTCTTGAAACTCGCGTTGGTGTAAGAGGGTTCCTGCTCCTCTTCGCCCAGCAGTTCGAGCAGATCGTCCTGCGCGTTCAACGCGACCGGTGCGATCGATAAGGCGGCCACCAAGGCCATCGGGTGGAAAGTTCTCATCTGGAAAACGAATTACTAGAAATGCAGACCGCCTGCACCGCCAGTGATCCGGCGGTGCAAGCGGCCTCCCCACAAGCCAACCCCACAAATGGCTTGATCAGTACGATGGTGCCTGGATCGAACATGGGTTCCGAAAACACATCCGTCCTGACC
>JAEZAU010000055.1 GCA_023430325.1 Bacteroidota bacterium
ACACACTTTCCGATCAGGGCATGTATTTCTTCGATTACGGCAACGCCTTCCTGCTGGAAGCAGGCCGCGCAGGTGCGGACGTATTCAACTCCCCTCTCCCTGGGAGAGGGGCCGGGGGTGAGGGTAAGAGAGGGGCCGGGGGTGAGGGTGAATTCCGTTACCCAAGCTACGTGGAGGACATCATGGGGCCAATGTGCTTCGATCACGGTTTCGGGCCGTTCCGTTGGGTGTGCACCAGCGGCGATCCGAAGGACCTGGAGACCTCCGATCGGATCGCGGGCGATGTGCTGGAAGTGATGCTGAAGGAAGCACCGGATCGCATCAAGCAGCAGATCGGCGACAACCTCCACTGGATCCGCAATGCGCAACAGAACAAGTTGGTCGTGGGCAGCCAGGCGCGGATCCTATATGCCGACAGCGAAGGAAGGATCAAGATCGCGCAAGCTTTCAATGAAGCGATCAAAAGCGGAACGATCAGCGCTCCGATCGTGCTTGGCCGCGATCACCACGATGTGAGCGGCACCGACAGCCCTTACCGTGAGACCAGCAACATCCGTGATGGCAGCCGCTTTACGGCGGACATGGCCGTGCAGAACTTCGTGGGTGATGCCTTCCGTGGTGCCACATGGATCAGCCTGCACAACGGCGGCGGTGTAGGCTGGGGCGAAGTGATCAACGGTGGTTTCGGAATGGTGCTCGATGGCAGCGCGGATTCCGATCGAAGGCTGAAGATGATGCTGCACTGGGATGTGAACAACGGGATCGCGCGAAGGGCATGGGCGCGCAACCCGAATGCGATGTGGAGCATCGAGCAGGAAATGAAGCGTGAGCCGAAGCTGAAGGTGACCTTGCCCAATGAGGTGGATGATGGGTTGATCGAGAACATCGAATAATATTTCCGCCAGGCCACCCAACCTTTATCTCGAACGTCACGTGTATACCGACGAACACATTCTTTGATCCAGACCATGATCACACAACTACGCTCGCTTTTCCTGTCCGGAGTCCTGCTCATTGCAGGAACCCTCCTTGCGCAGAACCCATATTCTGTGACCATTCTTGGTCATGTTTCCCCGTGCTCGCCGGCCATCCCCGGTGGCGTGGTCACCATCACCAGTGTACAGGGAACACAACCCAACATTTCGCTCACTGCCACCTTGAACGAGAACTGCTTCTATGCTGTCACAGTGGATATGCAGAGCAACACGGGATGGTTCCAGGTGAACGGCAGTTGTGCGAACGGTACCATGGATTCCAATTATGGCCAGTATGAGATACCCTTCCTCGGGGGCGCAGATACATTGGAACTGAACCTCGATTGCAACGCCCTACCGGAGGACTGCCTGGGCATCCCCGGCGGACCGAACGTTCCGGGCCAGCCTTGCGATGACGGGAACCCGGCCACCACCATGGACCATTGGACAGCGAACTGCGTATGTGTCGGCGAACCCACAAGTTGCATAGCCGATTTTGAACTGTACGAAGTTGCCCCATACACCATGGGCATCATCAATAACAGCACGGTATCAACTGGCGATGTGCTGTATTGGAGCCTGCCACCAAATTCAAGTTCCAATGACTTCGATCCGGCGGATGTCGTTTTCCCGCAGACCAATGGATATGAGGTCTATGGCATTTGCCTGGAGATCGTTGGTCCTGGCTGCTCAAGCTGGATGTGCGATACGATCGTTGTCGATCCAAACGGTGGTCTCAGCTTCGATCCTGTGTATTTCGATTGCGAAGGCACTGTGAATGGTCCTTCTGTTCCTGGATCACCTTGTGATGATGGGAACCCCGATACCGAAGGTGATCATTGGACAGCGAACTGCAGTTGTGAAGGCACCGATCCTTCGGCGGTTTACACGGTGGTGATCCAGGGCCATATGGAACCCTGCACTCCCGCCATGCAAGGCAGCTGGGTCGTCATCCAGTCGCTGAATGTGCTTCCTCCGATCTTGGATACGGTGTATCTGAACGAGAATTGCTTCTATCAATACACGGCAGTGGTCGGTTCACCAACAGGTTCCTTCCTGGTCACCGCCAATTGCGCCAACGGCACGGTGGACCAGGCTGATGGTTCCTATGTCATAAATAATGTTGGCGGCGTCGCCACGCTCACCCTGAATTTGAACTGCGGCATCGTCACCGATTGCAACGGCGTTCCCAACGGACCGGCCATGCCCGGCACTGCTTGTGATGATGGTGATCCCAACACGATCGATGATCATTGGACAGTGAACTGCACCTGCGAAGGTTATCCGGTGAGTATTGGTGAATGCGAGGCCGGTTTCTGGGTCATGCAGGCCTATGATGGTGGTTCCAATGGCGGTGGCGATCCGATCCCCTTCACCCTCTGGGTATGGAACCTCAGCACCAGCAACGCCAACGTGAACGAATACGTATGGGATTTCGGTGATGGCATTATTTCAACTGAACCTTATCCCACGCACACGTACTCAGGCACCGGTCCGTACGTCCTTTGCCTGAGCATCTACACCAACGGCAACTGCACCGACACTTACTGCGATACGGTAAGCGTGGATGGGGACGGCTTCTACCAGGGCATGATCGGCGGTGGCGGATCCCGCTCGGTGCTCACGATCAATGTACAGCAAGGCGCTGCGCCGGTGAGTATCGCCGAGAACGCGAATGCAGAAATGGCGCTCTGGCCGAACCCGGCATCTGAACTGCTCAACATCAACGTGGGCAACGTGATCGGTGGAACGCGAGTATCCATCACCGATGTGCATGGCCGCCTGCTTCGCACCATGGATCGACGCTTCATCAACACCACGGGAACGCTCACCATCCCGGTCGGTGACCTGCCACAAGGGGTGTACATGATCCGCGTAGAGAACAACGGCGCTACCACGACGCAGCGCTTCGTGAAAGGCTAACGGAAGTGGACCAGCAAAGAGAAGAGCGGCCTTCGGGCCGCTTTTTTCATTTCGTGTTTTTGGGCGTGCCGGCGCTCAAAAGCAGCGCCGTCGGGCTATACGGTACAAGTCCTCACTCACTTCGCGCTGCTTCGTTCGTTCCGGGCTTTTCCCTTCTATCCCTCACGCACATCACGACAAAAGATCCCGTAAATTTCATCGGTCACCCAACCTCCTGCCCATAGCCATCGTGTATGCTATTGACGAGACCAAAACCAAAGACCATGGAACGTTTATTACTTCGATCGAGGTTATTGTTAGCCTTCCTGTTCGGGCCACTGATCGGGTTCGGGCAGCTGCCAACTTCCGTTGAGTTTGATGTTCAGGCCAATTCGGCCGGTGATTCTTTGAGAATTTACTTAACTCCGATAGGTGCTGGATTTGATAGTTTGGCCAGTGAGATCAAGTTCACATTGCGCTGGCCTGCCTCCTCTCCAGCAATGTTGACGGCTGCGGGTCAGACACAATATTGTTCTGGAGGATATAACCTATCCATGTATCAGGGCACCGTAATTACGAATGGCGGCTTCAAGTATGCAACCTACACCGCATTCGGTCTCCAGTTCATATCGGTAGCTTGCCCCAGCCAAGCATGGCAGCCAGGTATTCCCAAATTATTGCTGACTCTTTCCATTTCCGGTATCAATGGTTGCGTGCCATTCAACATTGCCAACGACGCATATACCACCACTACCGGCCGTGAATCCTATGTGGAACTTAACGGACAGGAGATCCCTGATTCGATAGAACCAACCCCTGCAATAATCGGAGATCCACAGACCTGTACCTGTATTCCCGGCACACCCTGCGATGATAACAATCCACTTACGGAGAGTGATACCTGGAATGATCAATGTATTTGCATCGGATCCTTTCTAGATACCGATTGCAATGGAGTTGTTGGAGGCCCGGCCCAGCCCGGAACACCTTGCAATGACCTTGATATATGTACTACAAATGATCTCTGGGATAATGTGTGTAATTGCTCCGGTACGTTCCAGGATTCAGACGGCGACGGCACCTGCGATGCGAACGATATATGTCCGGGAGGACCAGAACCTGGTTCCCAGTGCGATGATGGTGATCCAACGACCACTGGTGATTCCATCAATGCGAACTGCATCTGCCAAGGCACCATTACTGGTCCAACCTACACCGTCCTCATAGCGGGTACCATAACCCCATGTTCTCCCGCGATCGCAGGTGGTATTGTCTCGATAACCAGCATCCAGGGCACTGAACCGAACATCAACGTCACTACCACGCTTTCGCCAAACTGCGAATTCGGGGAGTACTTCACCATGACCAGTCCCACCGGTTGGTTCTCCTTCTCTGCAAGTTGCATGAACGGAACCATCGCAACAGCGACGGCACAGTATGAGATCAATGTGCTTGGGGGAGGCGATACACTTTTCGTGAACCTCGATTGCAGCGGTGCCGGTCCTGTGGATTGTAACAACATCCCTAATGGCCCTGACATGCCCGGCACACCTTGCGATGACGGCGACCCCAACACGATCAATGATACGTGGAATGCGAACTGCACTTGTTCAGGCATCAGCAACCCCGGCCCATGTGATGCAGGTTTCTGGGTCATCCAGGCGTACGAGAATGATCCACAGGGCCAGCCCATCCCGACCCCGTACAACCTCTGGGTCTGGAACCTGAGCACCGGTGCTTCGCCCTTCCAGTTCCTCTGGAATTTCGGTGATGGCACCAGTTCCACCGAAGCATTCCCGACGCACATCTATCCGGGCACCGGACCCTATTACCTCTGCCTCGGGATCTGGGATGCCACCGGTTGCACGGACACTTACTGCGATACGATCGCGATCGATGGCGATGGCATCTACCAGGGCATGATGCCTGGTGGTGGCGATGACCGATCGGTGCTCACCATCAGCGTAGTTCAGAACACATCCACATCCATTGAAGAGAATACCGACCCCGGATCGACGCTCTGGCCGAATCCTGCAACGGATCTGGTGAACATCTCGTTGGATCGGCCGATCGATGGGCGCACTCGCGTGAGCATCACCGATCTTGAAGGTCGCCTGCTGCGCACGATGGACCGTACCTTCACTTCAGGAACTTCAACGCTCACGCTGCCTGTGGCCGACCTTGCGGCCGGCGTCTACATTCTATCGGTCGAGAACGGTGGCCGATCGATGATGCACAGGTTCGTGAGGGGGCAATAGGTCGGTAAAGGGGAGCTGCCGGAGGGCGGAGCCGATCGGCCCGCCCTTCGGCACGTAGCGGAATGGTGACAGTTGAATTGATACAACGCTGCATCCGCGAGGATCGCAAGGCTCAATATGAGCTGTATCGTTCACTGTACCCGCTCATGATGTCCATCTGCACCCGGTATGAGCGTAACCGTGATGATGCGGTGAGCACCATGAACAACGGTTTCCTCAAGGTGTTGCAGAACCTGGAAAAGCGAAAAGCGAATGTGCCCTTCGAACTATGGGTGCGCAGGGTGATGATCAATACGGTGATCGATGGTTTCAGGCAGCAGAAACAACGACGCCAACTCGAAGTGCTCGATGCTGCCGCCGAAGAAAATGGATCGAACAGTGAAGCCAATGAATACCTGAAGATCATGGAAGCCGAAGCTTTTGAACGATTGGTACAAGGACTTCCACCGGTGACACGCCATGTGTTCAATCTCTTCGCGATCGATGGTCATTCCCATGCTGAAATAGCGGAAATGTTAGGGATAAGTACAGGCACATCGAAGTGGCACGTATCGCACGCACGGCAGGAATTGCAGCGCGCGCTGGGTGCCATGGCCTCCAAAAAAGCCACATTACGATGAGCGATAGGAACGAATTCGACGAACTGGCCAGACGCAAGTTGCAGGAGCGGGATTTTCCGTTCCAGGAAGAGCACTGGTCCCGCCTTGCTGAAGCGTTGGACGGTACGCGACCGGCAACAACTTGGTGGAAACGCATCTGGTACGTTCCGCTGCTTCTGCTGTTGATGGGCGGTGCGTGGTGGATGCTGCCAGGAACAGATGATGGGAGAGGTGATGAGATCGCCAGGGTAGAGGGTGATCGCTCGATCGGTACCTCGATGCGCGTTGCAACGGATAGTGAGATGCCGGAAGGAGCGAAGAGATCGCCGGAGACTTCGACCGAAAATTCCGAGGCAGGCACATCTTCAAGCGGATCGATAACGACCGTAGCCCGTAACGTCCAGGACGATGGAGCGAAAGAAGTTCCTGTGATCGGGCGTTCGGATGTTGAAGAACGATCGGATCGGATCCAAGAGGAAGCTTATCGGACCTTCACCCATGATAACAATGCCTCATCTCGGTCAGCAAATACATCCATGGCCTCGTCCGAGAATATTATCACTGCGAATGAACAGCAACTCGAATCCGGAGATGGATCCATCAACGATGAGAGCACAGTTCATGCATCAATGAACATCGATCTTCCAAGTGAGAAGGCGATCACGAGTAGCAATGTCGATAGATCCGGAAATGTTCCAAACGATGAGGCCGTAACTCCTGCAGCGGAGCATGTGGATGATGAGACTTCGTTGAACGCCGGTGTCGCTGATCCATTGCCACCTGTCTTCGTCGATAATGTTTACGCAACGCATCTACTGCCGCTCGATCTTACTCGCACGGAAGAGCCTCATGGATCACCTGTTCCAGCGGACTTCATCCATGCCCCGACGTTCGTTGATGTGCGATCGCCGTTCGAGTTCACCTTGTTCGGGGGCATCACATATTCCACAAGCTCTTATACCGGAACGAATACGAACGATTGGCATACGTCGATCGGTAGGCAGGAAGAGATCGGTGGTGGCGCAGAGCTGATGCGCATGGGCCGCAACTTCGGCATAGGCACGGGTCTTCACTACACCACGTTCGCTGAAGCATTAACGGCAGATGAGATGCGCCGTACACAATGGGAAACGCGCTCGTTCTATTTCCTCACACCGCTGGATACCACCATTCTCTTCATCACCGATTCCATCGATCCTAACGGCATCGTTCATTATATCGGTGGATCGGTGAACACCACCGTGATGGTGCTTGATGAAGGAACCGAGACCACTTCCACGGAGGTGTTGGAACGTGAGGCCAGAAGCTTCATCAATCGTACATCTTACCTGGAGATCCCGTTGCTGCTTGATGCGCATGTCACACAAGGAAGATGGAACATCGGTCTGCGCGGCGGGCCGAGCATCGGTATACTTTCCGGAAGCCGTGTCACGGTACCATTTGGAAGTGATGGTTACCTGGATCTGAATGAAGAGAATTTCCGCAGCACCATCATCGGTTATCATGCGCGGGCATACCTCCGTTTCCGTTTCAATGCTGGCTGGTCCATCGGAGCTGAGCCGCTGGTGCGTGGTCTTCTGATGAACACCCTTGGATCGGAAGAGCTCGTTCGCAAGCCTCGTGCGTTCGGTGGAATGCTAAGCCTGAGCTATCGCTTCAAGTAGACACGATCTTTGGTGCATGCGATCGAAGTGGGTCCACAAGATGTGGTCGTTGATCTTATTGCTGATCGCGGGTTGTACTTCCATGGACGAAAAGATGGATATCGACACTCTTCAGACCTTCAGTGCGAATGGTCATTTGCACGCAGTGATCGAGATACCTGCTGGCAGCAGCAGTAAACTGGAATACGATCCGGCGACCGGAGAATTCCCGATCTCACTTCGAAATGGTAAGCCGCGTACGATCGAGTTCCTGCCTTATCCCGCCAATTACGGCTTCATCCCGGGTACGAAAATGAACAAGGAGGAAGGCGGTGATGGCGATGCGGTGGATGTGTTTGTGTTGTGCGGTGCGGTCCCTACCGGTTCGGTGCTTGAAGTTGGACCGATCGGCATCATTGAACTGATCGATGCTGGTGAGCGCGATGATAAGTTGGTGGCGCTTCCGATAGATCCTGCGTTACGCACAGTGGATGCCGATGACATCAGCGAGCTTCCTGAAGCCGTGCGGAATATCCTTGTGACCTGGCTCGTTAACTACGATCCGGAAGATGGTGCGGAACTGGTGGCCGTGAAGGGAAGGACCGAAGCCTTGGCAACGATAAAGCGATGGCAGCTCCACAGATGAGTTCAGCTGCGTAGTTCGGCACCGGCTTCTTTCTCAAACGCCGATCGGATCCGCGACATCGCCTTGTCCACCTGCTCATCAGTAAGCGTTCGGTCGGCATCCTGAAGGATGAAGCTCATCGCATAGCTCTTGCGGCCTTTCGGTAGTTTATCACCTTGATAAACGTCGAAGAGATCCACCTCCTTCAACAGTTTCTTTTCTGCGTTGAAGGCCAGTTTCCTCAATTGTGAGAACCGCACATCCTCATTCAACAACATGCTCAGATCGCGGCGTACCGAAGGTGTTCGCGATATCTCCTTGAAACCAGCCTGCTGCTCCCGGCACGCGCGCAAAAACGTGTCTTCTTTCAACTCGGCGAAGAAGACCGGCCGATCCACATCATTAGCCTCCAGGAACTCTTCTCGTACGGTTCCGATGGAACCGCAGTGGCTTCCTTTTATCGAAAGTTCGAACGCGTTCCGAAGCAAGGTTCCTTCCATCGGCTGCCATTCCACGGCATTATGAAGACCCAGTCTCCTGATCATCGCCTCCACTTCTTCCTTCAGATCGAAGATGGATGCGATCCTGGTGGGGCGACGCCATGTTCCAGGTGTTGCGTTACCTGTGATCAACAAGGCCAGTATTTCGGTCTCCACCACCTGGTCCTGTTGCTTGCGGTAGATCCGCCCACGCTCGAAGAAGCGCAGATCGGCATGGCGACGGTTGATATTATGTGCGACCGCTGGGATCATGCTCAAGAGCATCGAAGGTCTCAATACATCCAGTTCCGAGCTCAGCGGATTCTTCAGTTGCACCAAATGAGTTTCATCGGACCCGGCGGCGATCGCGTTTTCCCTGCCAACAAGTGATGCGGTCATCACTTCACGCATGCCCCGGGCGGCGAGGTGCGCTCCTAATTGCTGGCGCAGGCTCTCCAGGTCCAGGGTCTCATTGGCCACCGCCGGTACCATCAATCGTTCAGGTACCGGTACATGGTCCATTCCATGGATGCGCAAGACTTCTTCAACGATATCGGCAGGCCTGAAGACATCGGTCCTGTATTTGGGCACCTCCACTACAAGCTGCCGGTCGTTACGGTCCTTGATGCGGAAGTCGAGCAGCTCAAGTATGCGCACTACATCATTCTTGGGGACCGTGATCCCTGCCAGGGCTTCGATGGAATTGAACTTGATGGAGATCTCGCGTGCGATCTTCGGGGTATGATCGATGTCTGTGATCGGTGAACTGACGCGTGCGCCGGCGACCTCCTTCAACAAAAGCACGGCTCTCTTCAGCGCAAGAACGGTGATCTCCGGATCGATGCCGCGTTCAAAACGGAACGAAGCATCGGTGTGAAGGCCATGCCGCCTGGCCGTGGCACGTATCGATGATGGATCGAAATAGGCGCTCTCGAGGAAAACGCTCGTTGTTGCGTTGCTTACGCCGCTGAACTCACCCCCGAAAACACCAGCGATACAGGCTGGCTTCGATGCATCGGCGATGACCAGATCCTTAGCGTTGAGTTCCCTGTCCTTGCCATCCAGCGTGCGGAAGCCTTCTTTCTCGTTCGCCGTACGTACTATGATCCGCCGACCTTCCAATTTGTCCGCATCAAAGGCATGGAGCGGTTGGGCCAGTTCATGCTGTATGAAGTTTGTCACATCGACCACATTGTTGATCGGCTTCAGACCGATGGACAGCAACAGGTCCTGCAACCATTTGGGCGAAGGCGCTACCTTGATGTTGGTGAGCGTAACACCGGCATATCTCGGACAGGCCTTGGGATCCTTCACTTCAACCTGGATCTGCAAGGCATCATCATCCTGCTGATAGGACGAGACATCAGGCATCTTCAATTTCAAGTCCACACCCTGTCTGTGGATCAACGCAGCCCGCAGATCGCGCGCTACGCCCAAATGGCCCATGGCATCGCTGCGGTTGGGCGTAAGGCCGATCTCGAACACCTGATCACTGATCAATCCAAGATGTGCGGCCGCCGGAGATCCCACCCAGGCATCGGCCTCAAGAACGATGATGCCGCCATGATCTTCCCCCAGACCCAGCTCATCTTCGGCGCATATCATCCCATTGCTTTCCTGGCCACGGATCTTGCTTTTCTTGATGGTGATGCTGGTGCCATCCTTCATATTAAGTACGCTACCCACGGTGGCCACAAGCACTTTCTGACCTTTGGCCACATTGGGCGCACCGCAGACGATCTGCAACGGTTCTCCCTCGCCCAGGTCCACCATGCAAACGCTCAACCGATCGGCATCGGGATGTTTCGCACATTCCAGCACATGGCCAACGACAACCCCGCCCAGCATGCCTTTCACCGGTTCATACGGCGTTACACTTTCGGTCTCAAGCCCGGTGCTTGTGAGGATGTGAGCCGCTTCCGTGGCGGAGATGTCCAGATCGAGGTATCGGCGTAGCCAGTTCCAGGAGATGCGCATTGAGTAAGGCCTGAGGGGCGGCGAAGTTACCGTGCGGATGGTTGTACTAATTTGGGCCCGCTCCGGTACTGATGGATATTCAAAAGAACAGCCTTGTGAACGGGCTCGCCTATGCATTGGCGACCGCTGGTGCCATTGTGGGAGAAGTGCAGGACCTCCATCTGCTGGCCTATATCTGCAGGCCGTTGATGCTGTTGATCCTTTCCAGCTGGTTCTTTTTCAACAGCCGCAGGGTGGGCGATCGGTTCACCTTGCTGATACAGGCCGGACTTCTGTTCAGCATGGCGGGTGATGCCTTCCTGATGTTCCAGCATCTGGACCAGTTCAATTTCCTGGTCGGGCTCGGCGCATATTTGATCGGTCTCCTCTGTTACATCATGGCATTCACGTACAATATCACCGAGGTAGGTGGTGGGGAAGGCCCGCTGGTACCGTTGGCGATCAGCGTTCTGGTGGTGGCGTTCCTCTTCCTGTTCGGAGCCAGGATGGTACCCTATGTGGAAGATGGTGTTTCGATGCCTTTGCTGATCTTCGGATCGGCCAACGCGGCATTGAGCATCACCGCAGCATTCCGCTTCGGCCGCACTTTCGTTCGAAGCTTTCTGATGGTGACCCTCGGAACGTTCTTCTTCATTGGATCGAACAGTTTGCTGGCCACCAATCGTTTCATGGTGCCGTTGGATCATTCGGACTGGTCCATCCTGCTCACCTATGCCATAGCGCAATATCTGGTGGTGGCCGGTTGCCTGGTACATGTGCTCGATCCAGAGGAGATCCGCCGGAAGGCCGCGCTCGTTACCTAACTGATGCGGCCCCAGATCGGCCGGTCCTTCATCTTATCGTTAAGCGTTCCGGCGATCACGGCATTTTCCGGAAGAACGAGTTCCGGATCCTTGTCCAGCAGTCTTTTTGCAGCAGCGCGCCCGGCCTGTAAGAGTCCGGCATCCTCCACAAGATCGGCGATCTTCATTTCCGGCAGGCCGCTCTGCTGTGTGCCCATCAGATCACCCGGGCCGCGTAGGCGAAGATCGACCTCCGCTATCTCAAATCCATCATTGGTACGCACCATCGTCTCGATCCGTGTGCGCGCATCATTGCCAAGTTTATCCCCGGTCATCAGTATGCAATAGCTCTGCTCGGCACCGCGGCCCACCCGTCCACGTAACTGATGCAGTTGCGACAGTCCGAATCGTTCTGCATTCTCGATCACCATCACGCTTGCATTCGGGACATCGACGCCAACTTCGATCACCGTAGTGGCCACCAGGATGTCGGTCTCACCTTTCTTGAACCGCGCCATCTCGATGTCCTTGGTGGCTTGATCCATGCGGCCATGAACAATGCTGACGGCATATTTCGGCAGCGGGAATCTACGGGTGATGCTCTCGTATCCATCCATGAGATCCTTCAACACCGCCTGTGAGGCGGCCTGCATTTTCTCGCTTTCTTCGATCAACGGATACACCACGTATATCTGCCTGCCTTTTGCGATCTCTTCCTCCATGAAACCGAAGACAGCGCTGCGAGAATGATCATATCGGTGTACGGTGCGGATCGGTTTGCGGCCTGGTGGAAGCTCATCGATCACACTGGTGTCCAGATCGCCGTAAAGCGTCATGGCCAGCGTGCGCGGGATCGGCGTGGCGGTCATCACCAGCACATGCGGAGGCACTTCGCTCTTCGCCCAAAGGCGAGCACGTTGGGCCACGCCGAACCGGTGTTGCTCATCGATCACCACCAATCCCAATCGATCGAAAACGACCTTGTCCTCGAGCAGCGCGTGCGTGCCGACGATGATATGGATCTCACCAAGCCTTAATGCGGTGAGAATGCTTTTCCGTTCCGCAGGCTTCGTGCTTCCGGTGAGCAAACGAACCACCACCGGCATGTCCTGCAGAAAGCGGCTGATCGTGGCGAAATGCTGTTGGGCCAGGATCTCTGTGGGAGCCATCATTGCGCTCTGGAATCCATTGTCCAACGCGATCAACATGCTCAGGAGACCGACCAATGTCTTTCCGCTGCCCACATCACCCTGCACCAGTCTGTTCATCTGTTGGCCGCTGCCCATATCCTTTCGGATCTCCTTCACCACACGTTTCTGCGCTCCGGTCAATTCGAACGGCAGATGGTGTTGATAGAACGAATTGAAGCGATCGCCGACCTGTTGGAAGACATGCCCATGGATGCTCTGCTGCATGATCTGCTTCTGTTTCAATAACTGCAGCTGGATGTAGAAGAGTTCATCGAACTTCAATCGTTGCAGAGCGGGATCGAGCTTCGATCTGTCTTGTGGTGCGTGCACCTGGCGGAAGGCTTCTTCACGCGTGATGCCGCCAAGCCGATCGATCAACTCCTTGTTCAATGTTTCCGGCAAATGCCCGATCAATTGGGCGATCAGCGTCTTCTGCAACTTCCAGATCTGGCGGCTGCCAAGGCCTTTCGCATTGAGCTTCTCAGTTGTGGGATAGACAGGTTGCAATGCTGCTTCGATCCCCTGCGCCCATGATGATGCCAGTTCCATTTCTGGATGCGGCATGTTGAACCTTCCTTTAAAGATCGATGGCTTTCCGAAGACGATGTACTCCTGGCCGGCCTTCAATGATCCTTGCAACCAACGCACACCCTTGAACCAGACGAGTTCAATGGAGCCGGTAGGATCGGTCAGTTGGGCTGTTAACCTCCTGGCCTGCTTTTCGCCCAGGATCTTCAATGGCCCCAGAATGCCGCGCAACTGGGCCTGCGGCATGTCCTCCTGCAATTCGTTCACGCGGTGGAAGACACTTCGATCCACATACCGGAAGGGAAAGTGATGCAACAGATCGCCGAACGTGCGGATATTCAATTCCTTCAAGAGCAGTTCCGCACGCTGCGGCCCTACGCCTTTCAGGAATTCGATCGGTGACTCCAGGATCGATGGCATCGCTACGAAGATCGCAGCAATGGTTCAATGCAGCACGAACCGGGCGGTTACGCGGCTTCTTTGTTCCATGAGTATCTCACGGCCCGCGGTCAACTTCTCCAACGTTGGTTCATCATGGTGGCGCACGGTGAGAAGTTCACAACCTTCGTTGTAACGTACTTCATATTCCTTCCCAAGGACCTCAATCAGGTGACGTGCGCGTGGCGTATCATCCACCACCACACTGAAGGCCACGGCGCTGTTCTGCATCATTCCGATGGTGACGCCATGGCTTGCGAATGCGCGAAAGATGCCGCTGAGGTTCTCTTCCACCACGAAACTGAGGTCCGAAGGTGTTATCGAGATCAGCAATTGTTGCGGCTTCACAATGAACGATGGGATCAATGAATCGTTCTCGCTGCGGTCATCGATCGTACTGCCAGGTGCCTGCAGATCGATGAAGCTTCTCACATAGAGCGGAATGTGTTTCCGTTGAAGTGGTTGCAGTGTTCGTGGATGGATCACGCTTGCGCCGAAATAGCTCAGTTCGACCGCTTCGCGATAGCTGATGTGCGAAAGCAATTTCGTGTCAGGAAATCGGTTCGGATCGGCGTTGAACATACCGGGAACATCCTTCCAAATGGTGACACATTCGGCATCCAGCAGATAGGCGAAGATCGCCGCGCTGAAATCGGATCCTTCACGACCCAGGGTCGTGGTGAAACCTTCTTCCGTGCTTCCGATGAAACCCTGTGTCACCACCGGGAACTGCACCGACTCTCTTGTTTCGTTCGGCTTGAAGGCGTCCTTCACCATCTCAGCGCTTTTATCCCAATCCACCCGCGCCGCGCGGAAGAGCGAGTCCGTTCGCACGAGATCGCGGGCATCCAACCACGAACATGTTCCGAGCTCCTCGCTGAGATAAGCGCTCACGATCATGGTGCTCCATAGCTCGCCGTAAGAGACCACCTGGTCATAGTCGCGATCGGCATGTTCGGTCGGCGTTCCTTCAAGCAGTTCTTCCAACTCTTCGAAACTCTCGTACA
>JAEZAU010000115.1 GCA_023430325.1 Bacteroidota bacterium
GATCGAGCCCTTCGTTGATAAAGCTTTCCAGCAGGAAAGCCCAGATGAACGTGGCGTCGGGAGCGAGCTTAAGAACAAAGGCATCCTCGAAAAAGCTCGCAGGTAGAACGAAGGAACCCGGCCCCGGATCCATGTCCGTTGCGCTCATGAGCCTGCCGGTGATCACCACGCTACCGTCATTTCCAACAGCGATCGAGCGGCTGCGTTCGCTGCTCGTTCCGCCGATGCGATGGCCCCACACCCAAGTACCTGAGCTGTTCAGCTTCAAGTTGAAGATATCCTCCGCACCGGCACTGGTCACGTTCTGTACACCGACACCGGGATCGAGATCCGCCGTGTTCCTGAATTCACCGGTCACATGAACTGCACCTGTGTTGTCCGTGGCCACCGCATAGGCCAGATCGTTGGCGGTGCCACCCACCGCATGGCCCCACAGGAAATTACCGTTCGCATCCATCTTCTGTACAAAGGCGTCCTGCATTCCATTCCCGCCAACCGTAGCTACGCCAATGCCCGGGTCAAGGTCCGCAGCAGCGCCGATCACGCCCACGGTCACAAGATTGCCACTTGCATCAGTTGTAATGCCGCGGCCCGTATCGTTCGCAAGGCCACCGAACAACCGGCCCCAGAGAAATGATCCGCTGGCGTTCAACTTCACTACCAGCACATCGAAGGAATTGGAGGTCGTGGTGAGCACCAGGCTTCCTGCTGTGGGATCGATATCCAGCGTTCCATGCACCGTACCGGTGATCACGATGTTGTTGTCCGCATCGGTCGCCACACCATAGGGCACATCGGCATTGGCCGCACCGATCGATCCACCCCATAGAAAAAGGCCGTCGGCATCCAATTTTTGGATGAAGATGTCCGAACTTCCGTTGGGGGTTACGTTGAAGATGCCTGGCCCAGGATCGAGATCGGTGACCACAATGAACGTACCCACGGTGATCACGGCACCTGTACCGTCAACAGCCACGGAGTAGGCGATCTCCTGGCCGGCCGCGGAAATGGAATGCGCCCATTGGAGGGACTGGGCAGAAGTGCCGATCGCGATGAAGATCATAGTGACGATCGAAATGCAACGTATACCGATCATGATGTTGGCGGATCTGGATGAACAGGATATGAAATGTAGATCAGTGAGCGCTGGATACTGGCCAAGGATGGATCCACTATTGAAAAGGAACAGATCGGACCAATTCATTACAGGTACGCGGAAACCTGCACTCCAAGCAGAAAGGTGATCTCCGGACTGGTCGATACAGGATGTGATCCCAACTACATCGAAGCAGCTTCCTTATCACGATCCGCGATCGGCGTGGCGGGCGCGGCGATCGGTGGTCGGCGAAGCGGGAAATACCTGTTGTAGGTCGCCATCCGCCAGAGCCATTCAAAAGGGCCATACTGAAAACGCGCCAGCCACCACGAACTGACGATGATCTGCAGCATGAACACAGCAATGGCGAGAGCAACGATCGGCGCAAGTGAAAGCTGTGGACCAAGAGCCAGGCCCACGCCGGAAAAAAGCAGTTGTCCGATCAATGTCTGGCCGAGGTAATTGGTTAGCGCCATGCGCCCGGCCGGGGAGAGCAGGTCCAACACACGTCGGCCCCAATTGCGTTGCCAGGCAAGAGTGAATCCCGCTGCGATCGCCAGCGCGAGCGGCGCGGTACCGATCGTGAGCAACACCGTGCGCAATACGTATTCCTCTTCCGAATGTCCCAGCACCTCGTAGAGTGTGGCCGCGAGCCCGATCGAGCCACCGATCACAACGGTGTTGCGAAGAAGACCGCGATTGGATGCGGGATCGCGGAAGATCCCACGGCGTGCCACGAAGAGACCGATCAGAAAAAGTGCGAGCACCTTGGGCGCGCGATGATCGCCGATCACATGCGCCACGCGTCCCTGCCAGGAGGCCGATCGAAAGGCGAGGAACTCGTGCAGGCCCCCGGCGAAATAGGCTTTATCATCGATCCCTGTTGCTTCCACCGCTCTGCCATAGTTTCTCCAAAGTTGCTCGGGTAAATTGTAGATCCTCTCTTCCACCAGATATTCCAGGCCGATCGGGATCACAAGAAGGACCGCGGCGATGCCGATCAACCAGCGATCGCCCAGTTTGTTGAACAGCGGTAGCGTAACGCCGATCAATGCGTACAACAAGAGGATATCGCCTTCCCAGAAGAACCGCAGATGGATCGCGCCGATCACAGCAAGCACCAGCATGCGGCGCAGGAACCGTGAAGTGCTGTTCCTGGCCATGAAGATGCCGAAACCGATCCCGAAGAGGAGCGAGAAGATCGAATAGAATTTTCCCTGGATCAGTATCGCTTCAAGGTCCTTGATCAACGGATCGAAACCGCTGAAAGGCCGCAGTGCCTGTTCTTCCGGCGAAAGAAAGATCCAATATGCCATCACCGGGTAATTGGCGATCACGATGCCCAGCAACGCGAAACCGCGCAACGCATCGAGCAGGTGATGGCGGTCGGAAGGGATAGTCACGCCGCCCATGATCCTACCAATTGTCCTTCAGCGCGGCTTCCATGCTCTTGATGACCCCGCGCAGAATGACGTCCATCTCTTCGAAGTCGCTCTTCTTATCGGTAGCCATCTTGTCCTCAAGCGGATACATGCCCACGGCAGCATATTGCAGATCGGTGAGCTTGTAGCGGTACTGGTTGTCCTTCAGGTCCACGGTAAGATCATATTCGACGAACTTGCGTGCCTTGCCGGGCAACGCTTCCCGATCATGTATGCGGTAGGTGTCACCTTCCACAAGGATCTTGGTGTACTTGCTGTCCTGCTCGTTGTAATTCTCCTTGATCCACCGTTCAAGACGCGTACGCAGATCGTCCTTGGTGGACATGGTGAGATCGCTCACGGCCTGGTAGCAGTATTTGTTCGTGATGCTGTCCCTCGGGATGATCTCACGCTTTTTCTGTGCATGCACATCCATGCACGAGAAGAAGATCAATGTGATAATGATCGATGCGATACGCATGAGGAAGGGGTTTGGTAAAGCAATATTAAAAAGCATCTCTCTACTTCCGGAGACGCATTTTCGCTTCCGCCGGTCCCTCCGCGATCAGTTCTTCAGCAGTTCGCCGCTTTTGCGCGACAGGCCGTGCACCCAGGTCACGATAGGACTGATCGCGCGGTCCGGGGTATTTTCAACCGGTAGGAGCACCGAGATCTCAGGATGATCTTCAGGATACAATTCATACATGTCGCGCTCCGGCTCATCATCAACTCCCGAAGAGCACACGGCATCCTCGAGTCCATCGTTCACACACGCAATGAGCGGTGAAGCGCTATAGGCGTTGGCGGCTTCGAAATGTGTGATGAGGTCCGTGTCGTTCACCAGCGCCAGAGCACTGAGCAGAAGTTGTTGATAGGGATCCTTCATGATGGTGGGTTTCGGCGGCGGGTGTGAAATTGAGGAAACCGATCAAACCTGCGGTGGTGGTCGGCTACAGGTTTTCCACCGTTCATCCACATTATTGCGCGCAGCACCCGGTCCGTCTTCACCGCCGGGTGCCGCTGAAACAATCCGCCTTCGCTGCCGTAGACACGCCAACATCCTCGGCAACCGGCAGTTGATGTCGTATAATTGCAGTCCGATCGATCTGTTCGCCATGCGCATCCTATTTCTACTGCTCGCTGCCATCCCTGGATTGTCCCATGCCGGCGTCATTGTGCTGGAGGGTAATTACCAGGGCAAGAACATCTTCATCCAGAATCCTTTCTCCGAGGCCGGGGTGGGTTTCTGCGTCTTTGAAGTGACCGTGAACGACCAGATAGCCACCGATGAGGTGAACAGCAGCGCCTTCGAGATCGACATGAACAATTTCGGCCTTCAGATCGGCGACAAGGTGGTGGTGAAGGTGAAGCACAAGGACGGCTGCACACCGGTGATCCTCAATCCCGAAGTGCTCAAGCCAAAGAGCACGTTCGAGGTGGTCAGCCAATCCATTGCGCCTGATGGCACCTATTCATGGACCACCACCAACGAAACGGGAGAGCTGCCCTTCATCGTGGAACAGAAACGCTGGAACAAATGGGTGAAGGTGGGCGAAGTGATGGGCGTGGGAAAGCCCGGTGAGAACACGTACAGCTTCAAGGTGACGCCACATAGCGGTGAGAATTATTTCCGCGTTCGCCAGACCGATCTTTCCAAGAAGTCGCGCTTCAGCGAGACCATGAAATTCACCGATCCATCCGCCGCGGTGATCACCTGGAGCCCGCCGAAACCCAAGGACGAGATCCTGTTCAGCGCACCTACCCTGTTCGAGATCTATGATCAATATGGCAACATCGTGAAGCGTGGATATGCCGATCGCGTGGAAGTGGCCACATTGAAGAAGGACCTCTATTATTTGAACTACGACAACAAGATGGGCGAAACATTCATCAAGCGTTGATCGTTCTCCGTACCCATGCAGCGGCCTCCGGAAGGGGGCCGTTCTTTTTCCTGCATGATCCATCTTTGTGGCGATGGAGCATTTGATCCGGATCGAACACCTCGGCATTGCCGTGAAAGACCTTGCAGCGGCGGAGGAATTGTATACGCGCCTGCTGGGTGAAGCGCCGTACAAGCGGGAGGAAGTGGAAAGCGAAGGAGTGATCACCTCCTTCTTTCGATGCGGTCCCAACAAGATCGAACTTCTGGAAAGCACCAGGCCGGATGGACCGATCGCTAAAGCGATCGAGAAGCGCGGCGAAGGCATCCATCATGTGGCATTCGAGGTGGCCGATATCCGCAAGGAAATGGAACGCCTGAAGAATGAGGGATTCCAATTGTTGAATGATGAGCCGAAACACGGTGCGGACAATAAACTGGTCTGTTTCGTACACCCGAGAAGTGCCGGAGGGGTCTTGATCGAACTCTGCCAGGAGATCCGTTAACGCGGCGCCATCAGTCTCAGCCGTACATTCCGAATACGGTCGGCCGGCCGGATCGAGACGTGCATTCTGTCACCGGTATTCAGCGCGCGCAAACGGATCTCGTTCGGCCATGGCTTTTCTCCGGTCATGGGAACATGCTCCAATTGGAAGTGGATGCCATTTGAAGGGATCGCTGATGAACTGCCAGTGATGCTCACCATGGATGGAACGAACGGCATGGACTGGAACGAAGTTGCTTCCAGTGAAAGGAACCATTCACCGCCTCCATGTCCGGCCGGAGGCACTTCGATCACGATCTCCTCCTGGAAGACGGTGTCAACGACCGTGAAAATTCCGCGAGGAGCATAAGGCGGTAGGTCGTGCCGGCCACCGATCGATGCGGCCTTGAACGGATCGGTATTGAGGAAGGAGTACACATATTTCCTCGCTGTGAATTCACCGGGATCGATCAGTCCATGTACATATTGCCAGCATTGAAAAAGGTTCAGTGCAACGATCGGAAAAAGGAGCCAGGTCCACTTCCGCTTGATAGCCGCACTTACCACCGCAGCGATCGGAATGGCCAGCAGTGAAGTGAGATCCACATAGTTCCGCTGGCCGAAAGAAGTGCCATACGACCAGTTCCACCACGAGCTGGATATGTAGGCGAATAGGAAAAATGTGATCGCCAATGGCCATACGCGTCGCTGATCTTTCCTGCTGAGCAACAGAAGTCCTGGAAAGATCAGCAGCAATACCGGCCAGTAAAAGAAGAGTCCGTTGCGTGCGCTGGACCATGTGAGCAGCAAGGCTGGTCTTAAGAAATGGAAACCTTCATCGGAGTAAGGGTCACCAAGGAACGATCCGCTCTGCAGGTACCAGATCACAGGTTGGATGCATGATACCAGAACGGCCGAGCCGATCGAGATCAGCAGTTTTCGCCGTTCGATGTGCGGGTTGCCGGTGGGAATGAAGAAAGGCAGGCAGAGCAGCAGGATCGCGTTCAACGGACGTAGAAGGATCATGAGTCCTGCGAGGACCCCGAAGGCGATCCAGGGCCTGTTACGATCGGATCCGATCGCGATCGTGAAGGCATATATCGCGGCGGCGACCACCATGAAGGAATGGATATGGGACATTCCGGGATGCCAGATCGCGTAGATCGGCAGCCCGGTGCCCAGGGAGAGAAGCAGGATGGTTACGCCGGTGGATCTTTCGCAGAAGCCTTGCCGCAGGAGAAGCTTCCGCGTGAAATGCAGACCGATGAGGAAAGAGATCAATGCAGATTCCAGAACGGCGAGTTGGTAATGGATGGAATATCCATCCTCGGGACCAGCGCTGAAAAACAACGTCCAGGCATGCGCTGCAAGAACGAATGGGGCTTGAAGAACAGCGGTGCCGCAGAAGAACTTGATCGCACTGCCTTCACCTGAAAGGGACAACATCCAGGGTTCAGGCACGGCACCTTCCACCAGCAGCCCGCGCAGATGCTGGTAGTAGCCTTTCCCATCGTTATTGATGATCTCACGCCACGCTGTTCCATCGCTCCCGATGATGCGATACCGTACCGCAAAGGCCACGTAGAGCACGGCCAGGAAGACAAGGATCCTGGAGGAAAGGGTCATTCTTGAACGAAGATGCGGAATGGATCGATCACAAAAGATCGAGCCGTTGCGCCATCTGGATCACATCTTCCCTCGAGAGATCGAGATGTTCAGCACGCAGGCCAGCGTTCCGTGCACCTTCCACATGCTGCATGGAATCATCGATGAATAGAGTGCGATCGGCCATGGCGCCATGTTGTTCCAATACGTGAACGAACGCTTCGCGATGCGGTTTTCTCAAACCGATCTCACAACTGAAATACGCACCATCGAAAAGATCCTTGAGATCGGCGATCCCGTTCTTTTCAAGAATGATGCGCGTAAATGCCGGAACATGAACGCTGTTGGTGTTGCTCAACAATAACAGCCTGTATTGTTCGCGTAATCGCTTCAGCAGGATGATCCTTTCCTCGGGAATGGTGCCGAGCATAGCGTTCCAGCACCGATCGATGTCCGCATCTCCGATCTCGATCCTCATCAGTTCTCGCAGTTGCTGCCGGAATTCCGTGCCGGACAGTTCACCGGTCTCGAAACGATCGAACAGGTCGGTCTGCTTCGCCTTGGAATAGATCAGGTCGAAACCCGTGAGGCCAAGAGAAGCGAAGGCGTGTGCAGTACGGGCATAGTCCACATCTATAAGCACACCGCCTAGGTCGAGCAGCAGCGTATCGATCCCTTTCAACGACATACGGTAAGATGATAACAGGCCTGCTGTTTTTCGCGCGTGGCGAACAGCAATTTGTCCTTCCTGCGGTGCTCCTCGATCACTTCGGCCAGCGTCTCAGCGAGGAATACCTGCTGGCATCCGGCCAGTTCAAGTTGCTCCCCTTCGGGCGAGATGAACTTCATGTAGGAAATATCGAATGAAGTGCCGTGCGTGTGTGGCGCTTCGGTGCTTCGCGTGGCGTTCACATTGGAGCGGCCGAGGTTCTTCTGGTCCTTGAGCGTGCGCAATAAACTGGTCACCTTCAAGCGAGTTCCTGCCAGATCGGTATCCTTCAACCGATCATGAAGATCATGGGCTATGTCCTTCAGGGTGGCGTACGCCTTCGGGGTCAGATACGGCCGGCCGTGGGACATGCCGGCCACTGCGAACGTATGATCCTCGACCACTTCCACCAGGCCCGCGTTACCCCGGGAGACCAGGCTGAGCAGGGCCTTCTCGTCAGGTATTGGGTTTATGCCGGCTTGAAGCGAGAGATGCTTGTAGTCCGGCAGCCGGTCCTTCAGGTTCTTGCTGTGATGCTTGTATGGATAGACCTTGCAATCCACCACATGTGGTTCTTCTGCGGTAGGTTGTATGGAATTGACAGGTCCGGGCCCGGTCTCCCTGCGGCCGATCATGATCCCGGCCACCACCAGCAAAACAGTAAGGATCGAAAGCTTTTTCCTGGACCAGCGTGATCGGCGCGGGGGCGCAGATGGCGCCGGCTCTTCCGTAATGATGCCGGCCGGCCGCCGTACAATATTGGTGCGACGTTGTACCGGAGCTTCGGTCCGCATATGCGCAAAGCTCTTCCGTGCAGGCGCGTTATTGACGCGGCGGCGGAGCTATTTATCGACGGCCTGCCTTGGATTTCGGCTCCGGTGCCGTTGCCATGGAGATCGAACAGCTACCTTTGCGATCCGTTTTTCAAGCGACCGGGCCCATAGCTCAGCGGTCAGAGCAGGGGACTCATAATCCCTTGGTCGCAGGTTCAAATCCTGCTGGGCCCACAGATCTAGAGGTGCAGTTCCCCAAGGACGCACGTTGAGGTGACCCCCCATCCGAGAAGGAAGCCCGCATAGATCTGCGCCGGGCTGTGGTCGCTGATCAATGATCGCGCAGTGCCTACCACACCTGCCAGTATTATGGAGCCGGCGATCACGTGGAACAGCCGGAGATCATGTATCGTGGACAATGTTCCCAAGGCGCCAGTTAATGCCCCGATGCCGGCCATGTGGGCGCTGATCTTCCAACGGATGGTGATGAGCAGGACCAGTAATGCGCTGATGGCGATCCCCAGGAATATGGAGAGCGCCAGCGGATGGAGCGGTGACTGGCGGAGCAGATAATAGGTCATGGCGTAATAGAAGATCGTCATCGCGAACGGCATCACGCGTTCGGTACGTGATGGCATGGTGAGCGATGAGATCATTTTCGCGCGGAGCAATAGCAGTGTGCTCGTGAGCGGGAAGATCACGGTCATTACAGCGATCATGATCAGGAGGATCCACCGGGAGTCCTGCTGGATGAAGAAGCCGATGTGCGGATCGAGTCGCAATGCGAGCCACAACGTGGCCAATGGAGCGAACACCGGGTGGAATACCGCGGATACCCAATGTGCGGCGGTGCGCATCGATCTACAACTGCTTGCGCAGGCGTGCCACGGGAATGTTCAATTGTTCCCTGTACTTCGCCACGGTACGCCGGGCGATGTTGTAACCTTTCTCCTTCAGCAGCGCTGTAAGTTGATCGTCGGTGAGCGGTTTGCGTTTGTCCTCGGCCTCCAACGCATCCTGTAGGATCTTCTTCACTTCGCGTGTGCTCACCTCCTCGCCGCTCTCGGTGCTCAGGCTTTCACTGAAGAAATACTTCAGCAGATAGGTCCCGTGATTGGTCTGCACGTATTTGCTGTTCGCCACACGGCTTATGGTGCTGATGTCAAGACCCACACGCTCGGCGATATCCTTCAGTATCATTGGGCGCAGCTTTGTTTCATCGCCGGTAAGGAAGAAATCGCGCTGGTGCATCATGATCGCTTCCATGGTCACCAACAAAGTGTTCTGTCTTTGTTTGATGGCATCGATGAACCATTTCGCACTGTCCAATTTCTGCTTGATGAACTGGAGGGCCTCCCGCTGTTCCTTGTCCTTGCGATTACGTGCATACTCCTGCATCATTTCCCTGTAGGTGCGGCTTATGCGGAGCTCCGGCGCGTTGCGTCCGTTCAGTTGAAGTTCAAGTTGTCCATCCACCGCGGCGACCATGAAATCAGGAACGATCTCCTGGATCGGTTTGTCGGTATCCCGCATCGTATTGCCGGGCTTCGGATTCAGCCGTACGATGAGCTCTATCGCACCTTTCAGGGCCTCTTCATCTATTTCCAGGCGGTCCATGATGCGATCATAATGCTTCTTGGAGAACGCTTCGAAATGCCGGTCCAGGATCTCATGCGCCACGCGTTGTTCCAGCGAATGGGGCATACGGTCGATCTGTAACAACAGGCATTCGCGCAGATCGCGCGCACCCACCCCGGCAGGATCGAGCGACTGCAGTTCCTTGAGCGCTTTCTCCAGCTCATCCCGTTCGCACATGATGTTCTGGGTGAAGGCGAGGTCGTTCACGATGGATTCAAGATCGCGCCGCAGATAGCCATCCTCATCGAGGTTCCCGATCAAATGTTCGGCAAGCGAACGTGTGCGCTCGTCTGCATGGCGAAGTGAAAGTTGCGACCGCATCGATTCCTGGAAAGTGGTGCCTCCGGCGATGGGCAGTTCGCGATCCTCATCATCCGGGCCGGTGTTACGTACGCTCAGCTTGTAATCGGGCGTATCATCATCCTGGAAGTAATCGCTCAGATCGAATTCGTCGCGATCATCGTCGGCGCTGCTTTCCTCCGTGCTCTCATTCTCAGCGATGGCCTGATCCTCGGTAGGCTGCTCCTCTTCCACGTCATCACCTTCTTCAAGGGCGGGATTCTCTTCTATCTCCTGCTTGATACGTTGCTCCAATTCTATGGTAGGCACCTGCAGCAACTTCATCAATTGGATCTGCTGCGGAGATAGCTTCTGTTGTAACTTCTGGAATAAACCCTGCTTTAGCATGTCACAAAAATATCGCACTGTAGGAGGGTTCGGTGATCATGGTGCGGCATAAATTGATCGAAGACTGCCATGGCTCAATGGATCGGGGCGCAGGTTGAACAGAATTGTTCGTAGGAACAGGCATCCCATCCACAGTTCCGAAGCATCATCTGGCCTGTAGTACCCATGCACGCGTAATGGCATGATCCCTGAACGGTGAAGAATGATGATGTTCAGAATGACCATACCCCTGATGTTGCTGATCCTGGTGCTCGGGCTTCCGGCCGTGAGTGCTGGAGAAGCTTTCATCGGCCAGTTATTGTTCGTTATGCTTTCCGTTCTGTTCCTCGGTACGGTGGTCAATGCCCTTTTGGATAGGCCGCAGGATGAACGGTGAGCGATCGGGGAGGGAATTGCTTGTGGATCGTAGTCATTGATGCCCAGATCCGCGTAACGGACCAGGCGATATATTTTGAAACTGCTTCAAGGTGATCCCGGCGTCCGATCTGAAGGATATCACGTCCATTCCGATCGATCATGTTCAACTATACATCTTTCCTTTCCGGCACGCAGACGTGGTTCGGCGCCGGAGTATTCGTGGCCACGCTTGCACTGGTCAGTTTCACCAGCAATGAAGAGCCCGGCATCGGCATCATTTCCGAGCCCCGGACCGAGGATGCCGAAAAGCTGTTCGAGGCGCAGCTGAAGGAAATGCTTTACGTAGAGGAACGCATGACCGCCAAACTTGGCGAACTGGTTCCGATGGCAAAACATCCAGCACTGAAACAAGCCATGGAGCAGCATCGCAAAGAGACCGCATCGCAAGCCGACCGGCTAAAGAAGATCATGGGGTCCGCACCATCAACGCGTACCGAGATGCGCTCTGCGGGCTTCGATGGTATCACCGAGGATAATGACAGGCTCATGTCCCAATTCAAAGGATCACCGGTCTCGGATCAGGTGCTTATTGCCGGCGCCAGGCGGGTGGAACATTTTGAGATGAGCTGCTACATGAACCTAGTGGCAACGGCCAAGGCCGCTGGGAAGGATGAATACGTGTCGCTGTTGAAAGAAAGCCTTCGGGAAGAGCAGGGCACGGATCAGAAGCTGGGTAGGTTATTGGAGGAGGTCCAGAATGATCCAGAAGGGGCCCGCGAACGCAAGCCCGACACCGCACCGGCTCCGGTGCAAAGGCAAATACCCGATAAACGCTGAGGACATCTACCCAACGATACCGGAAGCCCGCCTGATCAGGCGGGCTTCCTTGCATTTTGTCGTAACCTCTTCCAAGTATCTCCGTAAGAGGAGATGTTGATGCATTCACCTGGAGCGGCCATCCGCTCAGGTAAATGCATTTTTTTGATTATATCAAATAAATATCTGTTGTCAAAATAAACTTGACATAGGTTGATAATGAGCTGTAAAATTGCTCCACACACAGAACGTTTCAAATCACTTTCACATGACACAGCAGTACAACACCAATGTCCTTTCGGGGATGACAGGAGCGATCCTGGCATCGCTGTGTTGCGCAGCGATGCTGCGACCGCATCATGCATCGGCACAATGTGATCTTACGATCATTCCGGTGGTGACGCAACCCACCTGCGGCTTTTCGGATGGCATCATTCAATTGTTGTTCGCCGAAGGCACAGAGATCTATATGATCGAATGGTCCAATGGCTACCAGGGTTCTTATCTCACCGATCTACCTGCCGGGCACTACTCGGTCACCGTGATCGATTGGAACATGTGCGAGACCACCTATGAGGTGGAATTGGATGGATGCCCGGTGGAAGAAGATCCGGAACCTGACATCTGCATGTTCAGGACACAGACCCAGGGAGGTTGGGGATCCCCGCCGAATGGGAACAATCCGGGCGCATACCTGCAGGCGAATTTTTCCGCAGCGTTCCCGAACGGGCTCACCATTGGTTGCAACAACAGGAAGTTGACTTTGACCAGTTCGCAGGCGGTGCGTAATTATCTGCCGGCCGGCGGACCCGCAGCCAAGCTTCCTGTCGGCCATATGATCGACCCTACGAAATACAAGAACGTGCTTGCGGCACAACTCGTCGCAGCTACCCTCAGTGTGGGGCTTGATGCACGGGACCCGGATTTCGGCATCGCCAACATGACGCTCGGCTCGGCGATCATCCAGTATGGTCCGTTCTCAGGAATGACCGTTCAGGAGTTGTTGGACCTGGCCAACGCGTTCATTGGTGATCATGGTGGGAATGGGTACTCTGCAAGTGCTTACAACGAGGCACTCAGTTCCATCAATGAGAACTATGTGGATGGAACCACCGACAATGGCTTCCTGGCCTGTGGTAGCATGTCATTGAAATGGTTGCAGGACCCGGTAACGGCTTCGGTGTATCCCAACCCGGCCACCAACCTGCTAATGGTGAGGGTGGAAAGCAGCCATGATGCCACCGTGAGCATGGAATTGATGGATGCCACCGGCCGTACGGTGATGCCGATGTTGGTGCGCGATGTGGCCGCTGGCATGATGGAGCAACAGATGGACGTATCAGCGATGCCCGAGGGAATGTATTTCCTGCGGACATCGGCCGACGATCGCACTTCGATCCAAAGAGTGATCATCGTGCATTGATCGATCAGCACAGGATGATCGGAAAGCGCGCTGCAAGGCGCGCTTTTCTCTTTCCGGGTTGAATGAAACCATTGGTCTTTCCGCTCGTATGATCATGCAAATGCTCCACAATGCTCCGATCGTACTTTTTGATGACGATGATCCTTTCCGGGATCGTCTCCGTGGCACAGATCAACGGCTACGCACAAGTAACGGCCATCTCCGATGCGGAATGTACCATCGGTAGTTCCCAGGAATCATTTGGATCGTTCGCCGCCGGCAAGCATGTGGTGATCATGCAGATGCAGGACGATGTGATCGGAGAGAACACCTTCAACAATAGTTCATTCGGGTCCCTGGCGAACATCCAGAACGCGGGGCTTTATGTCATCAGGAAGATCGCATCCGTTCAGCGCAGTGGCTCGGTCCTTACGGGCATTATCCTGGATGAGGCGCCGGCGATCACCTTCAACTTCGGCGTGAACTCGTTGGTGCAGATGATCACATACGAGAAACTCGGTGGCGGCGGCGACTTCACTACCACATCCAACATCGGCGCCATGCCGTGGAATGGAACCCTGGGTGGTGTGGTGGCATTCTATGTAGAAGGGAAGTTGCGCCTCGAGCACAATATCGTGGCCGACCAGATCGGGTTTCGCGGTGGATCACGCACCGTTACCGGAGATTCGCCATGTAACAACGGTCTGTACTTCTACGATGCGACCGGCGCAAGTTCCGACCTGTATGCAGGCAAGGGCGAAGGCATCCATCGCAGCTCCGGTACACACCATGCCAAAGGCCGTGGCCGATACATCAATGGTGGTGGTGGGGGCAACGGCAACAATGCGGGTGGTGCCGGCGGATCCAATTTCACATCAGGTGGCGACGGTGGGCCTGGAACGGGTTGTTCAGGCATGCCGGGTGGCGGTGTAGGTGGTACATCACTTGGCGCGCACGTTTCGGCCTCGCGCATCTTCATGGGCGGCGGTGGTGGCGGCGGTGAAGGGAACAGCAACGCATCATCTGTCGGCGCACGTGGCGGAGGCATCATTCTGATCAGGGCAGAGCAGATCGTTACTGTAGGTTCATCCGCAGGCAGGGTGATCTCCGCGAACGGTGGCAACGCGAACGTGTCGGGAGCAGACGGTGCCGGCGGTGGCGGAGCAGGTGGATCGGTCATACTTCAGGTCGGCAGTTTCGACATTTCGGCGACATCGCTGCTCACCATCCGCGCCAACGGCGGTAATGGAGGCAATGTCAATCATGCGACCGAGCACGGTGGTGGCGGTGGTGGAGGGCAGGGTATGGTGATGTTCCTTCAGATGATCCCGATGACCAACGTGACCATACAGTCCATTCCGGGAGCAGGTGGTTGCAACAACAATAGCGCGCCGTGCACTTCACAGGCAGGTTCCGGCGGTGGTCCTAGCGGTGCTGGCATCCAGATATATGGCACCAGTCCCCTTCCGATCGAACTGATATCCTTCAATGCCATCTACCGCAATGGTGAAGTGGATCTCCATTGGGTGATGGGTTCGGAGCAGGAGGCCGATGTGTACTCCATCGAACGGTCACCGGATGGCATTGAATGGCAACGTATCGAGATGGTCGCCGCCATTGGCAATTCCATGACACCCACAGCTCATACGGCGACCGATCGTTCACCCCTGAACGGAACATCCTATTACCGGTTGAAGAACCTGCAGGGCACAGGGAACATTTTCACATCACACTCGGTGAGCGTTCAGCGGGAAAACTCTTCCGGCATCACGATCTTCCCCAATCCGGCAACGGGTAATTTGTTCATCCACCTTCCCGAGGCCGGTGACGGACAGGTAATGATCCATGACCGCTCTGGTCGTCTGGTGTTCATACGGAGCGGCTTGCGGCCGATGATGCATCTGGACGTTTCCGGTCTATCCAGTGGGATCTACATGCTGGTCATCGCATCGGGTCACAAGATCGAGAGGGAGCGCCTGATGATCGAATGATCACTCGATGATCAGCTTCACGCGCTGATCGGTCTCCTTATCGCTCGCCGTGATATGCAGGATGTAGGTCCCAGTGGCCAGCGAGTGAACGGATAATGTGGTAAGCACTGAATGCAGCGGGCCTTCCTGGATAAGTCTTCCGGTGGGATCCATAAGCCGGAAATGGGCATTCGGATCGGGACCGCCCAAGGTGATGTGTATCTCTTCGGAAGCAGGTATCGGATGCACAAGGATGCCGATGGAGCCGGACCCGGGAGAGTAATGGCAATTGGAGATCACTAGACATCCGTACCCGATGAGCTGCACGGCGTACGTGCCAGCCGTGAGCGGCGCAAAGGACCGATCTGTTGCATCAGCAACAGGTTGCATGGTGCTGCAATCGATCCATTGATAATCGAGGTCGGTGGCGTTGGCCGTAAGCACAGCACCCGTTATTGTCACGGAAGTATCGATCGGTGTCTCCTGCACATTCACGAGCACCACAGCGGAACAATCCATCGCTGAACCATCCGAATGCACGTGCTGGCCTGCGGGATAGACAATTCCCTGATGAACATACACACCTTGCGGGCATACCGTGGCATCGATCTGCGGCATAGGGCGGCCTTGCACCATCACGTTGTCGATACGAAAGTTTCCGCTGGTGTTGGATGCATTGGCCCCGAGCATGGCGATACGGAACGCCAGATGAGGCGAATTGTAACTGGCCGTTATTCCTTCAAGGTCGAACTCCTTCCGATCGAACCATTCGTTCACAGCATAAGGCTGCCCGAGGGGCGTCCATTGGAGCTGGGCCGGATCGGTGGTGAAGAACACCTGTTGTGAATCGGGACCGTTGGTGGTGCGTTGCGTGGCAAAAGAGAGAACGATATCCCGGTGGCCTGTGGAAGGCACTTCGATCAAGAGGCTTTGACCTTGCAGGGGATTGCGAACGCGTAGTGCGCGTCCATCATCCACGCCTTCGGGGGCATTTACGTCCGTGCCGTCATTCGCATCGGTACGGTCCATCGACCCGCTGCCCTGGCCCATCAAAGTGATCTGTCCGTCAGCGGTCACCGCCACATCGGCAGGCACGGTGGTAAGCGACCCTGAAGGCAATGCATTGAAATTCCAATAATACATATCCTCATGTGCGCAATAAGGAACTGGTTCGAAGACCGCAGTGACGGATGATGCGGCAGTGAGCGAAAGGGTGATCGTGTTGTTGGTACTTGTGCTTGCTCCGGTCCAATGGCTGAACGCGAACCCCGGCAGCGCATGTGCGGTAAGAGTCACCGGAACACTCTGGAAATACATGCCGTTCCACGGATAAGGATCTGCGGGAACACCAACCGTGGTCGGTCGTATGTCGATCGTATTCACTTGTAAATAGCCGGCGGAAGTATTGGAAACGTTCACGGTGAGCTGGTGCTGAGCGGGCAGTTCGAAGTGATCCATCAATGACAGCCGGAATTCGGCCTGACGTTCATTGCCGAAATCATACATGCGGTCCAGTTCACCGTACCAGCCTTGCATGCTGATGGGATAATCAGGCCAGCGGACCACGTGTTCCGCCATGTCCTGTGCAATGATGTCCCTATGTTCATCGATCACCGCGGTAACGATCTCCGGCCTGAACGCTGTGTTCAACATGTCCGCCGATCGATTGATGAACTTGTGCTTGTACTCCTGGTTGCGCAGAAGCCTGCGGAAAAGCAGATTGTTCTCACCCTGGAACGGCGTGGTGGCCCAATCCATGAAATCGTAACTGGCCGGGTGGATCTGGTTCAGGTTGAATCCCCAATCCAGATCGAACATCAGCCAACGCCAGCGCCCGTCATGTCCTTCAGGCGCGCCGGGTGTATAGGGAACGCGCTTGCGATAGGCTTTCCAATTGTTCTGCGGCCAATCCACGTTGCCTGCGTAGATGTGTGCCACATGGTGATCGATCATGTCATCCATATCGATCTTGGTCTCAAGGTCATCGTATACCGATGCGATCATAGGGTCCTGGGCGGCCACCTGATCCAGAAGTGCAGACCATGCAATGCTGTCACCCAACGAAGCGAGCCTGCCTACTTCCACCATGTCCACATCGCCCTCTTCCAGCCCCAGCACGCGATCGAAATATTTGGAGTCGTAGCGTTCGCGCATCGCATGTACGCCCCAGTATTCGCCGTTCAGGAATGTGACCACGAAGCGTCCATCGAGCGTCTGGCAACGCATATGCTTGATCATGGCCTGTATGGTCATGTCGCGCATGTTGGTGTGGGCGTCATCATTGCCACTGGTGTGCATCACCAGGCGCTTGTGATCGGTATCGTCCTGTGAAAGGAATACCGGGTAGTCCACACTGTCATCCCCATACTCATCACGGAAGTAGAATCGAAGCGCCTTCCGCCGGAAGGAGAGCGAATAGGAGCCATGCGTACGAAAGCCGGCATGACGATGGAAGGTCCGCAGGTTCGAACCTTCTTCGAACCATTCGAAAGATGCGGGGAATTCGGTCTTGCGGTTCCAGTTCGCTGGCGTGAAGCCAGTGAGCATGGTGTTCGGGTTGGCCACCCGCCATTGTTCATAGTCGATCCCGGGATTGTAGATGCCCAGATCATGACTGAAAAGGTTCTCACGTGGCGTGGTGACCGAGACCACCGGAAGTGCGTGAGGTGATTGAGCGTTCGGTGAGAAGAAATAGGTGCTGGTGACCACCTCGCTCGGCAGGTAGCCAGTGCGATAGGCGCGCGCACGCACCACCCGGGCCTTGCGTATGGGGCCGTTGGGCATGTATTCAGCGGGATAATAGTGGTGCGCCCTGGATGATCGCCGGCTCAGGAAATTGGGCTGGGGCGTAGGGTCTACCAAAAGCAATGGGGCAGTGTACTGGAAAGCGCGCAACGTATCATTGATCGTGTTCCAGGTAGTGGTCATGCCCTGGGATGGATATTGGTTCTTATAACCATAGACATATCCGCTCACGAGAGTAGGACCGGGGATAGAGCCGTCCAACGAATAATATATCGTTACCTGCGGATCGGGATGCGTGAGGCCGACATTGATGGTGCCGGAATAGAAACCTGATGGGAGCGAGAAGGAAGGTGGGGGCAGGTGGCCAAGGAAGCCCATGGTTTGGTTGGGCGCCGCCGGGGTAGGTTGATCGAAGAAGAGGAAGGATGCGGCCCCGTCCCCAGCGCGGCCATATGAAACATCCATGGGCAGTTCAGGGATCACCACCAGATCGACCAGTTGGCCGGAAGCGGTCGATAACAGGATAGTTTCGCCGGAAGATGCAAGGCTGAAGCTCAAATGGGCCGGTCCGCGATCGGGTTCGCCGCTGGCCCAAAGGATGAGCTTCCCGTTCGGCGGGACCACGAGCGATCCCGGGAGCACATGCTTCATCGGGACCGAAGGATCATCACTGACACCGGCGCCGGTAAGATCCACCGGGGTGCCGCCCGTATTGTGAAGCTCTATCCAATCTTCGTTGTTGTCCGTGTCATCGGTGATGCTGCTGGCATTCGCCGACATTGCTTCATTGATCACCAATGAGTTCACCTGTGCATGGCCATGCCCAAGGACGAACAAGAAAAAGGCGAAGAGGAATGAACGCCTTTCGGGACAGATGGATCGCATGAACCGGCTCAATGTGAATGAATGTTCAATGGATATGCCGGTCATCTGGGTCTAAAGCACTTTCACCTTCTGGCGAACAGTTGGCGGCGCAGCATGGCATTCGGTATGCCAAAAGCGAAGATACGGGTCTGCACGGGTGGGTGTCCATCAGAGTTTGATGAATTTGGCGCTGCGGCTGCCTTTCCGGTCCATCAGGTGAAGGACATACTGTCCCGGCGCCAGATCGGATACATCGATGGAACGGCCTGGGCTCCAGCGCTGTTCCATGGCGATACTCCCTTTTGTATCGGTGATCCTCACATTTCCCTCCACAATTCCATCGGCCGATCCAATATGAAGAATGTCCATCACCGGGGACGGATGAATTATGAAGGATCCGTCCTTGGGCTCTTCGATACCGATGGGGCCGGTGGATCCTTCAACAGCAGAGACAACGGTGTTGGCCGGCAGGTCGTAGTATGTATCCACCGTTCCGGAAGGCCAGGTGATCACCACCTCGTCCACCTGTGTATCCTGTCCCAGGCCGAAGTGTACGTTCAGTGTGCTCATGAAGCCGAAGCCATCGCCACTGCGCACCTCCCGTATCTGCGTTCCCAGTGCGCTGGTGATCTGCACACGCGCGCCGATGCCATTGATATTGCTGGCCGTACCTTCCATGTTGAACTTGATCCAATTGTTCCCGTTCGGCTCATTGATGTAGGAGGTGCTCAGCCGCACCACGTCCAGGAAACCATCGTTGTTCAGATCGCCGACAGGTCCATTGGTCATGGGCACAGGGACCTGCGTAAAGGTCATGTCCCCATTGTTCAGCATCATGGCACCGCCCATTCCGAACACATCGAGCCAACCGTCATTATTGAAGTCGTGCGCCACGTTCTCCACACCTGAACTGGTGATGTTATCAAATCCCGATCCGGCGGTAACGTCCGTAAACCCTGCAATCCCATCGTTGCGCATCAACTTGTGCGCGCCATCGGTGAAGGAGAACACTCCGATGAGGGCATCCATGTCCCCATCATTATCGAAATCTCCCCATGCGGCGGACCACGTCTGCATGGGGTCGGCCAATCCCAGGTCGGCGGCGATCTCGGTGAAGGTGCCATCGCCGTTGTTGCGGTGCAGTTGGTTTATCTTCTGTGGTCCCGCACCTCCGCGGCATTTGGCAATGAACAGGTCCATGTCACCGTCGTTATCATGGTCCACCCAGATGGAACCGTAATTACCGCCCCCCGGCATGTCTCCGAGCCCACCCCTGAAGAACTCCAGCTCACCGGCTCCATTGTTCAGGTAATAGACATTGGTATCCGTATCGTGGCAGACGAAGGCATCAAGGGCGCCATCGTTATTGAGATCGATGAAATTGGTGCGCTGTGAGAAGACGTAGGGTCCGGTGTATTTCGAATAATGCGTTCCCTGGTCATTGGAGAACATGAACGTATTTCCCTGGCCACCTCCGTACAAAAGGTCATTGCGGCCGTTCCGGTCCACATCTCCGGCAGCAATGCTCCAGGCGGGAAGATGATCGGCGGTATCGGTGGGAATGATCGTGGAAGTGAATCCTCCGCTTTCCTGTTGATACAGGATGGTTATGCTCAGCACGGATGTCTTCACGACATCGTCCAGGAAGTCTCCATTCATGTCCACCACGCACATGAGGTTACCGGTGAGCGGTAGTGGCTGCTGCACGAAACTGAGGGCGTTCAATGTGGGCGGAGCCTCCTCCAGGCTGAATGCGAACCCGTTGTTCTCCCATCGATCATCGAAGGCTATGTAATAGGTGTTGCCGGGTGTCACGTTGAACGTATCCACAGAGAGATATCCACTGCCCGAGTCATCATCACCGGCCACGCATGTGAGGCCGCTGCAGTTTCCTGAGAAGACATTGAATCGCGTATCGCGCCCATTGTTCACCTGCAGATCTGTGGAGACGATCAGCGAATAGGGCTGCGAAGGTGTGTACGCATACCATTCTGCGGCGGTGGCCAGTTCAGTATCACCAAGGATGCAGATCTGCTGCGGTGGCTCAGGACCATCGATAACCGGTACCAGATGCGTTCCCGTGGATATCGATGAAGCGCTGGCACAGGAGTTCTGTCCATAGGAGGCAGCACAGATGATCAAAAGGAAGAGTGTAACGAAATGTTTCATGGGCAGGCAGGTTCAAGTGATGCGATCCATTCGGCTATCAACGCAACGCCTTCGTCATGTATAAGGCTACGGCCGAGAAGCGGCATGCGAACATTCTCTTCGGTGGTATTCAGGCGATAATGCAGCATGGATCTCTGGATATTGCCGCGTGACACGATATGTGTAAGTGCCGGTATGAATTGATCATCGGGCGGAACGCAGATACCCAAACTGTCCGGGTGGGCGGAAGCAGACCACGAAAGCCTCAGTGGACGATAGTCGCAATACTGCATATGGGCATGGCAATGTGCGCAGTTCGCGTCAAGGTATGATCGCACGCGCTCTTCCAGTCCAAAGGATACGTCATCCCATTTCACCACAGCATCGATCGGGGTGGTGTAGCCGCCCGTGAGGTAACCGACCTGTTCCAACTTCTGCAACTGGTCCATGACGCCATCCTGGTAAGGGTAGGTGCGGGCCAAATTCTGCGGTTTCGGACCTATCGGGAACACCTCTGAATCCCGTTTATGGCAGGTGAAGCATTCGGCACTGGAAGGTACTCTGTAGTTCACCGATCTGGTGGATCCATCAGGATCTGTCCATTGGATCGCAGCGTAGCTTCCGTTCAGGTCGAGAGCAGCATCGGTCTGTTCCTCATTCCACAAATAGTTGGCGTATTCCCATTGATCATTGCGCTTGAACAGCATGCGCGTTTCAATGATGCGCCTGCCACCATCAGGGAGAACATTATCGTAATAGAAATTCTTCAGTAATACCGTTCCGTTCGGCATGTTGAGCACCTGATCATCAGCCACCACTTGGGCACTTGTCCCGGCTGGCATCCAGATGAACCGGCTCTTTGAGGCATAATCGGTAAAAAGCGGCGTGATGACATCATAGGGCACCACGCCGCTCACCGGTTGTAAGGAAGCCATCGGCTGGCTGAAGAAGCCATACTGCGAGAGCAATTGGTATGGCGCGGCCTGAAGATCGAGATCCACCACGTTCCCCCTACCAGTAGGGGGCGGTGGTGTCGCCTCCGGATCCTTGCGGCAGGAAACGAACGCCATCACTATAACGGTGAACATCCCAAGGATCTTCCAGAGTGAACGGCCCATTGGCAACAGCGCTAATAAAGATAGACGCCGTTGCGCAAAGGAACGCCGCTTCACTGGCCGATGTTCACTCCAGCGCTTGAACTTTCAGCCTTGGCCGGTTGATCGCTAGGAGCCGATGCCGTCAATGAACCGCTTCAGTTCATCCTTGCTCTTCCCCAGCTTTTCCTGCAATCTCCCCATGAGTTCATCCTCACGGCCTTCCTCGTATTTGAGATCATCATCCGTCAATTGCCCATATTCCTGCTTCAGGCGGCCTTTGATCTGGTTCCAATTGCCACGTAGCTTATCTCCTTCTGCACCCATGATGCTATGTATTTTAGGTTAATACCATCAGGCACAGCACGTAGCGTACCGAATTGGTCCGAATGCAGCTGAGCTCACCTGAATTGAACCAGCTCCGATATTGAGGAAGGCATCCGTAAAGGTGCGATCGGCCAAAAGCTCTATCTTCGCAGGCCCATGGTCGCGTGGCCGAGGGGCTAGGCACAGCTCTGCAAAAGCTGCTACTGCGGTTCGAATCCGCACGCGACCTCTGAAAGCATCCGTTGAAGAACGGGTGCTTTCTTGTTCATGGAATGACGGAAGTAACTTGCGCCTATACCGATCGCAAGATCTCTGCGTTCCTGCCAGTGCCAGTTGCCTGACCATGACCTTACGCCGTACGCTATTCATTTTCATCGCGCTGTCGTATTGCGCCCTTTCCGTTCCGGCTCAGCAGCTGGGGCCTATCGGCTCGTGGCGCGATCATTTCAGCTACATGAACGCCGTTTCCGTGGCCGAGGCAGGAAGCAGGGTCTATTGCGCATCCACCACCGCAGCTTATTCCTACGACCGTGCCACTGGGGAAATGGAGCGGTTCACCAAGGTGAATGCTTTGAGCGATGTAGGTATCAATGGGGTGGCGTTCAATGATGCCATGGGCTTGTTGATGGTCTATTACAGCAATGGCAATATCGATCTGCTCTCTGGCGGAAGCAGCCATAACATGAGCGACATCAAGCGCAGTACTTTGCTGGGGAACAAAACGATCAATTCGGTGACCTTCGATGGCATGCGCGCCTATCTGGCCTGTGGTTTCGGCATCGTGCTGGTGGACCTCGATCGGCGTGAGGTGCGTGAGACCTGGTTGATAGGTCCTGGTGGAAGCCAGGTTAACGTGGCGCAGGTGGCGCTCTCCTCGGATTCCATCTACGCCGCCACGTCATCGGGATTGCTGGTGGCCTCGCGCACTGCGGTGAACCTTTCCGCCTTCGATAGCTGGCGCCGCCGGGAGGATATGGGTCAGGCGATGAAACTGGGACCGTACAGCGGGGTGGTGAACTTCGCTGGAAGGATCATTGCGAACTTCAGTTCCACCACGCCCAATGCGGATTCCCTGCTGGTGCTCGAGAACAATGCCTGGAACGTTCATGATGAGATGTCCGGCCGAACCACCATGTCGTTGAGGGTATCCGCATCAGGTCAAAGGCTGGCGGTCGCTCATCCGAGCGATGTGAGTCTTCTGGACATGGATCTGGCCGAGATCCATTATACGTACAACTACGCGCCCACCACATCTGTAAAACAGGCCATATATGGCACGGACAACAATTTCTGGATCGCTGACAATAAGGCGGGGTTGATCCGGTCCACATCGGCCTTCAATGGGACCAGCATAATGCCCAATGGCCCGCGCACATCATCGGCATACAACATGGATGCTTCGGGTGGTGCGCTATATGTCGCCACTGGATCGGTCGCCGGCAACTGGGGCAATATGTTCAGCAAGGACGGCGTGTACAATTTCATGGATGATACCTGGCGATCCTTCTATCCGGACAACAACCAGCTGTTCCAAGGGGTGAACACTTTCGCAGGTTCGGTGAACGATATGATGGTGGTGGCCGTTGATCCGTCCGATCCGAACCGGGCATTTGCCGGTAGTTGGGATGAAGGCATCATCGAGTTCCGTAACAGGGAGCCGTTCATGGTCCACAACGCGACCAACAGCACGCTTTCGCCACCTGTGAGCAATTCAGAAGGACAGACCAATGTGGCGGGCCTTGCATTCGATGATGCGGGCAACCTGTGGGCCACCAACGGTCTTGCGCCCAGGCCTATCGTAGTGTACACCAGCGGAGGCCAGTGGTATGATTTCGATCCAGGTACGATAGTGGGCGGTAATTATCTTGTTTCCAGCATCATGGCTGCGAGCAATGGCTATAAATGGATCATCAGGCCGCGATCCAATGCGCTGCTGGTCTTCAATGACAACGGCACCATCGCCGATACGAATGATGATCAGTACAAGCTCATCAAGAACGAGACCGGCCAGGGAGGCCTTCCGAGTCCCGATGTCTACTGCGTGGCCGAGGATAAGGACGGCGAGATATGGGTGGGTAGCGCCAAGGGCATCTCGGTGTTCTACAACCCTTCAGCGATCTTCAGTGGAGGCGATTTTGATTCGCAACAGATCCTCATAGAACAGGATGGCAACGTGCAGATCCTTCTGGAGACCGAGATCGTGACTGCCATAGAGGTGGATGGGGCTGACAGAAAATGGATCGGTACGCAGGCCAGCGGCGTCTTCCTGGTATCGCCGGACGGAAAGGAACAGATCGGACATTTCACCGCCGAGAATAGTCCATTGCCGAGCAATACCATCACCAGCATAGCGATCGACAATGTGAGCGGAGAGGTCTTCTTCGGTACCGATAGGGGGATCATCAGTTATCGTAGCGACGCGATCGAAGGTGCGGAAAAAGCCGAGTGTGTATCCGTATTCCCGAATCCGCTCAAGCCTGAACATACCGGCCCGGTGGCCATCACCGGTCTTATGAGGGATAGTGAAGTAAAGGTCACGGACATGGCCGGGAATCTTGTATTCCGCACCACGTCGAACGGCGGCCAGGCCATCTGGCCAGGTACCAATATGAACGGTGAGCGCGTGGCCACTGGTGTTTATCTGGTATTTGCCAGCGATCGCGAAGGGACCAGCAAGTGCAACACGAAGGTTCTCGTGCTGCGGTGATCCATGGTGCATGTGGTCGAAGCGATCGTGCTGCGTGCGATCAAGCACTCGGACAACAGTGTTGTTCTTCGCACCTTCACACGGCAGTTCGGAACACGCTCTTATCTGCTTCGCCTAAGCCGTAGGAATGGATCGGTGGGTGCATTGCTGGAGCCTTTGAACCGGTTGGAACTGGTGGTGTCCGGCAACGCCGATCGCGATCTGCAGAATGTAAAGGAAGCCCGACTGGGCAGACCCTTTGTCCGTATCCCTTTCGAACCCGTAAGAGGTGCTGTGATCCTTTTCGTACAGGAGATCCTCTATAAAGTGCTGCGCGATGGGTCTCCCGATGAACGCCTGTTCGAGTTCCTGCATCGTGCACTTGACCATGTAGACTCCGCGCCGGACCTGCGTCATTTTCCGATCCAATTCCTTCTGGCGCTCAGTGGTCATCTGGGCTTCAGACCAGAATTGCCGATGGATGGCGAGGACCGGTTCGATCTGAAGGAGGGGCATTTCCTCTCCGGCGATGTTCCCCATGGATACACATTGGGGCCGCCATTATCCCATGCCCTGGCCCGGCTGCTCGAATTGAAAGACCTTAGCGATCCGCCGTTCACCATGCCTGCGGAACATCGCCGTCAATTGCTCGATCATCTGCTGCTATACTACCGCTTGCATGTGGAGGGCACCTCAGAACTAAGGTCCCCAGCGGTCCTTCACCAGGTGCTCTCCTGAGCGGCATACCTTGCGATCCCTTATTACAAGATGAGAAAGTTCCTGCCGGTAGTGTCTGTGATCTTCCTCCTCTCCTGCGACCGTGATCCTTCAATGAATTCCATGGACATACCCGCCCCTCCAAAGGCCCCAGAAAGACCACACCCGATCGAAGCGCATGGTCATGTGCGCATGGATGAATATTTCTGGTTGCGGTTGAGCGAAGAGCAACGCGAAGCGAAGGAACCTGATCAACACACCCGCGAGGTGCTGGCACACCTCAACGCTGAAAATGCCTATACCGAAGCCGTCCTCTCCCCGGTGAAGGACCTGCGCGGGCAGCTCTTCAAGGAGATGAAGTCACGTATAAAAGAGACCGATCTCAGTGTACCCTATCGCGAACATGGATATTGGTATCACTATCGCTACGAGAAGGGGAAGGAATATCCCATACACGTACGCCGGAAGGATGGAGCGGAAGCCCCGGAGATGGACATCCTGAACGAGAATGAGATCGCTGGCAGTTCCACATATTTCGACCTGGGTGATTACGAGATAAGCCCCAATAATGAACTTGTAGGTTACAGTACGGACCATGTAGGCCGCCGGCAGTATGAAGTACGATTCAGGAACATCAGTACCGGCAAGGACCTTCCTGATGTGATCGAAAATACCGCAGGTGGTTGTGCGTGGGCCGATGATCGCACGGTATTCTACACGCGCAAGGACGCCACGCTCAGGAGCTACAAGATCTTCAGGCATGTCCTGGGTACAGATCCTGCAACGGATGAAGAAGTATTTCATGAAACGGATCCAGCGTTCAGTTGTGATGTGTACAGGAGCCGCTCCGATCGATACATCATCATAGCCACGGAAAGCACGCTCAGTAGTGAATACTGGTTCCTTTCCGTGGATGAACCCAACGGAAAATTCACTGTGTTCCTTCCCCGGGAAGAAGAGCATGAGCACACCGTATATCATGTACCGGAACAAGTGGACACGCGCGCCAGATGGTACATCCTCACCAATTGGAACGCCCAGAATTTTCGCTTGATGGAATGTGATGAAAGGGATACGCGCAACAAGGAGAGCTGGCGTGAGGTGGTCCCGCATCGTGAGGACGTCCTACTTGAGGATGTCGACATCTTCAAGGATCACCTGGTCTTTTCAGAGAGGATCGAAGGTTTGACGCATCTGCGTGTGCGAAGGCTCGGAGATGGGCGCGAGCACGAGATCAAGTTCCATGATCCTGCATATGTCTGTTATACCGGCACCAATCCTGAATGGGATACAGATAAGCTTCGGTACGGATACACGTCGCTCACCACCCCGAGCAGTGTGTTCGAGCATGATCTCAACGCGCAGACCGAAGTGCTCTTGAAGCAACAGGAGGTCATCGGGGACTTCGATCCTGCCAATTACGCAAGTGAACGTATCTGGGCGCCCGCACACGATGGCGTGAAAGTGCCTGTATCACTGGTCTATCACAAGGACACACCGCGCGATGGCAGTGCTCCACTGTTATTGTACGGTTATGGAAGTTATGGCCACAGTATCGATCCAATGTTCAGCAGTGCCCGCCTGAGCCTTCTCGATCGTGGATTCATCTTCGCCATTGCACACATCAGGGGAGGAGAGGAGCTTGGCCGTGCGTGGTACGATAACGGCCGCATGGAACACAAGATGAACACCTTCACCGATCTGATCGATTGCGCCGATCACCTGGACAGATTGAAGTATTGCGATCCCGATCGAATGTTCTGTCTCGGCGGTAGTGCGGGTGGATTGCTTGTGGGTGCCGTGATCAACCTGCGTCCCGATCGATGGAAAGCGGCGGTGGCGGAAGTTCCTTTTGTGGATGTGGTGACCACGATGCTTGATGAGAGTGTTCCGCTTACCACGGGCGAATTCGATGAATGGGGCGATCCGAAGGAGAAGGCCGCGTATGACCGCATGCTATCCTACTCTCCATATGACAACGTGAAGGATGCAGAGTATCCGGCATTGCTGGTGACCACCGGCCTTCATGACAGCCAGGTGCAATACTGGGAGCCCGCGAAGTGGGTTCAGCGCTTGCGGAAGCATCAGAAAGCCGATGCACCGATCCTTCTCTATACCAACATGGAAGCGGGACACGGCGGCGCATCCGGAAGGTTCGAACATTTGAAGGAGATCGCGCTCATCTATGCGTTCCTGCTGGAGCAGGCCGGCGTTGCTGAGGAACTATCGGCACGGAGGTGAAAAGGAAAGGCGCGATCCGATCGCGCCTTAGAACATCCAGGTGAAAGCAATCAACTGGCCAGGTCCTGCACGTGCACGATCTCGTCGGGCTGCATGGGCAGCACACTGATCGGCTGTTGCGGATCATGCTGCAGGCGCTCATAGTCGCGTACACTTGCAAAGAACAGGCGGCGCTCTTCGCCGCTGTCCACTTCCCAAATAACGCCAAAGACCTCCTTGCCGCTCTTCAATTTGAATCGGCAATGCTTGTGCGTGTAGTCTCTGATGTGTGACAGTTCCATCGTGGTCGTTCCCGAATTTAATCAGGCGCGAGGGCGTTGCCTCTGTGAAGTTTTCAACAGAACTGACATCGCCGTGAGCGTCAATTGGTTCAACGCACAGGGAGCGCTGTCAAGTATTCACTGCCCGGCCTTTGGAACGAACCGCAGGGTGTAAAGAATGGCCTCCAGTTCCCGGATGTATTCCCGTTTATCGAACTGTGGAGCATAGACGAAGCCTTCAACTGTCACCACCCTGCCGCGATCCTCATCAATGGTGGTAAGGCTGATGAAAGGACCGCCCATCTTGGCACCTTCCATACCGAAAAGCCCGCGCATCAGGTATGCGAACTTTCCGTTCAATTCGGTGATCCGGCTCACCGGCATCAGGTCCATCTGTTCAAAGCCACGTTGAACGATCATGTATGAACCATCCACCGGCCCGGGTACGTGCATACGCGTCACGTTATCACGAACATCTACAAGTTGTTGCACATTGAACAAACTATCACTGGTGTACGGATAGTGATAGATCAACAGACCCTCGATGACGTTGTGTTCAAGGCCCGATCCGCTCATCAGTCGATCCCGTTGCAACCAGGTCACGTTCGAGTCCTGCTTCATTACGCGGTAACCGCCTGGTACCTGGATCGACAATGCATGTGCACTCTCAAGACTGCTGATGATGGAGCGATCGGCCTCGCCCAATGATCTTGCGATCACGCGATCTCGCTGATGCTTTTCGAATCTTGATAGAAGGTCTTCGCTCCTCTCGCGTAATTCGTTCATCCAATTGATCGGATCCTTTGCGACGATGGAGACGACGAGCTGCCCACGAGCATGAACATCGTGTCGTAGAATGGTAGCACTGCTATCCACGTCACTCCTGATAGTGGCAAGCAATACATTATGATGCGTCACTAATAACGATCCAAAGGATTCGTTCGTGGTATGTGCCACCGTGAATGCCGGCTCCTGTTGGGGCAATCCCGGGATCGGTCTTTCCAGCAAAGTGCGCACTTTCGCTCCGGGCTCACCTTCCCAATGACCTTTGTCCATCACCACCAATATCTCCCCTTGTCCGCCCACGGCTTCGGGCAGACGCTTGCTCTTATCCCCGCATGCGGCGAGTGGAACAAGAAGTATGAATGGGAGAAAGGAACGGATCATCCTTCAGCGGACGATGGCTGAACGCGATCGATACATGCACGAGGCGAAGAGTTGATCTTGAGCTTCTGTCCGGCACGGATCATATCACTGCGCAGGCCGTTCCAACGTTTCAGTTCGCTGATGCTCACACCGTATTTACGGGCGATCAGGCCGAGCGACTCGCCCCTGCGAACAGTATGTGTACGGTGTGTCTTTGCCGGCGGTTTGCGATCGGAGACAGCAGTCACTTCCGTTCTTGCTTCGATGGTGGCAGGTGTGACCGGGGCATACTTGATCTCCTCCTCATTGTCCACGAGCAGGTTCGCCACATCGCGTGGCAGATAGATGCTCACCGGCCGGTCCACATCCGGAACGATGCCCATCTTGAATGTTGGGTTCAACTCCCGCAGTTCTGTAGCCGAGCTTCCTGTCATTCTTGCGAGCGCTTCCAGATCCAGGGGATAGCATACCTGGATGGTGTCCACTTCATATGCGCAGTATGTGGGCGGCACCGGGTAGAGATTGTGATCGGCCGCGTGCTCGAAGATGTAATTCACTGCGATGAATGCCGGGACATAACCCCGCGTCTCGCGTGGAAGATGATCGTAGATCTTCCAGTAGTTCTTTTCGCCACCGCTTCGGCGGATCGCCTTGTTGACGTTGCCAGGTCCGCAGTTGTATGCAGCAAGCGCCATCTCCCAATCACCGTACATGTAGTACAGGTATTTCAGGTATCGGCACGCGGCATCGGTGCTCTTGTGTATATCATGCCGTTCATCCATGTAGCTGTCGGCATGCAGACCGAACATTTTGCCGGTCGGAAGCATGAACTGCCAGAGACCAACGGCCCCAACGCGGCTGCGTGCGTTCGGGTTCAGCGCGCTCTCCACCACGGCGAGGTATTTCATCTCCAGCGGAATCCCATGCCTGTCCAGATATTCCTCGAACAAGGGGAAATAGAGTTCCGCAAGACCGAGCATGCGCGATGTCATCTCCCGTTTCTTGATCGCGTAGAGATCGACGTAGGCCTGTACTATCCTGTTATAGGTCAGATCGAACGGCGTGCGCACATCCAGGGCGTTCATCCGCTGTTCGTACACTTTGTCCGTCCATGCCGGTATGAATCCCGGCGGATAGTTATGCACGTTCAGTTCCGCAGTATCCGCAGTGAAAGCGGAATTCTTGATCCAGGGCAGCAAGGACAGATCGTCCAATCGCGCAAGCACCGGATCGTCATTGGGGATCACCACTTTCTGTTCCTCCTGGGCGTGCAAGGTGAACGGTACGGCAAGGGCAAAAAGCAGGCATCTGATGTTGAGCGGCATCATGGGTCTAAGATATCCTTAATACGTTGGAAGACGGCTTTTGTTTTGACCGTTCCTCGTTCACAAGGAAGTGTTGGAACGCCGCCTTTGAAGAACAACGATCGGACAAGGTCCTCTGATCAGAACAGGTTCTCTGCAGCTGCCAGAAGAGCGCCATCAGCGAACGGCGCAGCCATCAATTGAAGTCCGAACGGAAGACCATTGGAATGTTCGCCTGCCGGAATGCTGATCGCAGGAACGCCAGCGAGGTTCGCCTGCACAGTGAAAATGTCCTGCAGGTACATGGCCACCGGATCCTTGATGGTACCATGTTCGAACGCGGTGGCCGGACAAGTGGGAAGCATGATCAGATCCACCTTTTCGAAAGCAGCGAGCGTTCGATCGCGGATCAACCGGCGGACACGTTGCGCCTTGGCGTAGTATGCATCATAGTAGCCTGAACTCAACACGAAGGTGCCGAGCAGGATCCTGCGTTTCACTTCGGGCCCGAAACCTTCCGATCGGCTGAGACGATACGTTTCCTCTACGCTTTTCGCCTTGCTGCTGCGGTGTCCGAAATGAATGCCATCGAATCGCGCGAGGTTACTGCTGGCCTCCGCTGTTGCTAGGATGTAATACGCAGGCACCAGATGATCCAAAAGAGGGAGATCCAAAGGTTCCACGTGATGACCATCTTTTTTCAGCGCGTCGATCCGTTGCTGCATGTGCGCCGCGATCTCTGGATCGATCCCTTTTCCTTCAATTCCTTCTCGGTAATAACCGATCCGCAGTTTGCCCGGATGGTCGAGCGTAATGGGTTCCAAGGGCTTTCTGCTGCTCGTGCTGTCCTTCGGATCATGACCTGCCATCACTTGAAAGACCGATGCCGTTTCCGCGATGGTGTGAGCGAAGGGACCGATCTGGTCGAAACTGCTCGCGAAAGCGAT
>JAEZAU010000145.1 GCA_023430325.1 Bacteroidota bacterium
CGATCGATCGGCTCGATCGGGACATCCAGCAGCATGAGCAGAAGGAAAAGCTGCAGCTGATCGATTGGCTGATGGCCAATCAATTGGCGAAGGACAAAAAGTTGATCGCGCTGATGCTTTCGTGGAAAGACGCTGCTTCACCCTTGAAAAGACGGCTGTTCTGGTACCATAAAGCTCGGCTGCGCTGGGTGGGCCAGACACCGCCGCCGGACAGCGAAGTACTGCTTTCCGCGATCGAAAAAGGGATCGAGCGCGAAGAGCCGGAAGTGCAGTGGGCGATGAACTTCCTTGCCGCGCAGATCGGGATCTTCCAGCCGGAATTCCGATCACGCTGCATCGCGCTGGGCGAACGTACGGACCTTTACAAGGATGAAGTGGTGCCGCGGAATTGCACGCCGAACTATCTGCCGGAATTCATCCGCATGCAGGTGGCGAAGCTGAAGAAGTAGGGAAGGGGCGATCCCAAGTATCCGCATATTTGAGCCCCCGCTGGCTGGCAACAACGGGTAAATTGCCGATCCTTCTTCGACCCCATCCACCTTGAGAGTACTCGCCATCAGCCTATTATTTCTGCTCATCTCCTGCGGTGATGAAGATACATATGGGTCTAGAGGACTTGAGAGTGGAGCCTGGCGGTTCGTCTTCGACCTGAATGGTCATGGGGCTCCGATCAACGCGGAGATCCAGCGATCGGATACTTCAACTGCGATCACCTTCATCAACGCTCAGGAGCGCATTGAAGTGAAGGAGGTGCGCATGGCAGGGGACAGCATTTTCATTCGTATGCCGTTGTACGACACGGAACTGATCGGAGTCATTGGTGCTGATGGAAAGAACATGACAGGTCATTGGATCAACCACAATCGGGGAGCTGACTACAAAGTGCCTTTCAGCGCGGAAATGATCGAACCCAATGGGATCACATATTCTTCCGGCGATGCGAAAATCGTTGATGGTAGATGGGCCGTTCGTTTCGATCCTGACCACACGGACTCGTCATCAGCGATCGGGCTTTTCACAGCACATGAGAATGGCACAGTGACCGGTTCCTTTGCCACTGAGACCGGCGATCATCGATTCCTTGATGGAGAAGTCAGGAATGATTCGATGAGACTTTCCAGTTTCGATGGATCACATGTCTATCTGTTCGTCGCGCGGATCGCTGGCGATAGCATGTTCGGACGATTCAACAGCGGCATTCATTGGGAAGAACCCTGGATCGCCGTAAAAGATGCGGACTTCGGTCTGCGCGATCCAGCATCGCTCACTAATAGCACTACGGAGCTAGTTGAATTCTCATTCCCGGATCTTAATGGAGAGGAAGTTTCTTCTCAAGATCCGCGATTTCGTGGAAAAGCCCTGATCCTCCAGGTCATGGGAAGCTGGTGTTCCAATTGCGCGGACGAAGCAGCGGAACTCAATGACCTGTACCGCAAATACCGCAGCGAAGGACTCGAAGTGGTCGGTGTGGCCTTCGAAAAACAGGAAGATCCAACGCGTGCGAAGAGTGTTCTAAGGCGATTCAGTGATGGTCTTCATCTCGAATACCCGATCCTCTTCGGCGGGCATGCAAAAACTGCATCGGAGAAACTCCCTTTCATCGATAAGCTTCGGAGTTACCCTACTTCGATCTTCATCGATCACAACGGCAAAGTGAGAAGCATTCTTACCGGGAATTACGGGCCCGGCACAGGTGAACTTCACCACAATTACCGGAAGAAGATCAACGATCTGGTGGAGCAGATGATCCGTGAAAGATCGTTCGCTCAACCATCGAACTGATCATCGTATGGGCTTGTCAACCTTGATGCGCTCTTCGCGATCGGCGAGCATCCACGCCGTGTGAAAGACGAGCAGCGTGCGCTGATGTAATAGATCGTACTGGATCTTTTCCTCGGTATCGGTGGGCTGGTGGTAATCCTCGTGCACCCCGCTGAAATAGAAGATCGCAGGGATGCCTTTGCGTGCGAAATTGTAATGATCGCTACGATAGTAGAACTTGTTCGGATCGTCCTCCGCGTTGAAGGTGTGATCCAGCTGAAGCTTAGTGAACTTGTTGTTCGCCTCCTGGTTGATCTCGTGCAATTCCGAGCTCAACCGATCGCTGCCGATCACATAGACATACGGCTCCGATCCCTGGTGCGTACTATCAGTACGGCCGATCATATCGATGTTCAAATTGGCCACGGAACTTTCGATCGGAAAGACCGGGTTGTCGCTGTAATAACGTGATCCGAGCAATCCTTTCTCTTCTCCGCTCACCGGCATCACGAGTACACTTCTTCGTGGACCGTTCCCATCGGCCTTTGCCCTTGCGAAAGCTTCTGCGATCTCGATCAAGGCAACAGTACCGGATCCGTCATCATCCGCACCGTTGTAGACTTCCCCGTTCTCCATGCCGATGTGATCGTAATGCGCCGTAAGGATCACAACTTCATCCTTCTTATCGCTTCCTTCAATGAAGGCCAGCACATTCTCGGAGATCACTTCCTGGCGCTGTGGTGTCTGCTTCAGCGTGAATTTCGCAGGCACCATTCTTCCCTGCTTCAACTTCTCGATCCGTGGCTTTTTCTTCGCGAGCAGCAGAGGAGTTGCTGCCTTATCGATCAACAGGGTCTGCATGCCGGCCTTTGGCGCCTTGGTCTCACCGTCGGCCAGGCGCATCTTCGACCCTGTGATGAAATGGCCCAACTCGCTCTTCAATTCATCTACGCGCGCAGTGGAAACGATCAAAGCTGCAGCATCAGCGGACTTTACCTGATCAGCAACCGCCTGCAGCCAGCCCATGAACTCGACCATGCTGCCCGTACCATTGTCTACGACCATTACCACATCACCGGTCTTCACACCTTCCACCTTTCGGCCATCACCAAGAAAAAGCATACTGTTCACGGGCAGGTCAGAAGGAAGGAACTCGTTGAAGTAGACCAGTTCTTCCATGAAGCGTAACACAGTGTCCCCAGCAAGTATCGAGACCGAGCCGGAACGTTCTTCTATCAAAGAGAAAGGCTGGAAATAACCCTCCACGATCCTCTCATTCCCGACCGATCCGATCGGGGGAATTCCAAAGCTTTCGAATTGTTGTTTAAGGTAGGCGGCCGCCTTTTTCTGACCTTCCTTTCCCGTATCGCGTCCCTCATATTCATCGCTCGCCAAGATCCTCAAGTGCTTTTGCAGATCATCTATGGTGATCGTAGCGGCATATTGCAGGGAAATACTATCACGCTGGGCATAGCCCACCGTTGATAGCAGGATAGTGGCCAGGACCGCCAAATGCCGGCTACCCATCATGCGCTCATTTATCATGAAGTTCGATCTTTTCCACACGTTTCTGGTGCCGGCCTCCTTCAAAATCAGCTTTGAGGAATGCATCTACGATCCGTATGGCCTCCTCCTCGGAAATGAATCGAGCAGGCAGGGCCAGCACATTCGCATTGTTATGCTGGCGGGCCAATGCACCAACTTCAGGATTCCAGGCGAGCGCCGAACGGACCCCGGGATGTTTGTTGGCACTGATGTTCACTCCGTTCCCACTGCCACATACCACAATGCCCAATTCTTCATCAGATGATGCGACGCCCTCCGCCACGGCATGTGCAAAATCCGGATAATCAACGCTTTCCGAACTGAACGTACCTTTATCAACAACCTGCAGCCCCAAGCCTTTCAGGTGCTCTTTCAACTTGTCCTTCAACTGAAAACCAGCATGATCACTGCCTATCAGGATGTGCTTTGCCATGCAGCGAAGTTACCTTTTGTTGATCGCTTGTTAGATCCGATCAACGATCCCATGGTTGGATCCGGTGCTCTTCTGTGCATAACGGACGATAAGAAAGTTTGGAGGGGATCACTCTGGCCTGCTTATGGATATATACCACATTCGCAAGGAAAATCTGTGGAGCGTTCTCCACACCATTTCTACACATCGGAACGCCGCCGAAAGCCATTGACTTTTCCACCCGTGGATATGCTGATCACCCTTGCACGATCGTTCATAGTTGGAATGAACCTAGCAACGACAAGGGTTTAACCGATCCCTGGATCATGGATGGATCGTTAGCCAACGGTGCGCTAAATTTGAAAAGTGACAGTTCCAAACTTTCCTGTGGAGGATCATCCACACTTTCAACCGACCATCTTACATCAACAAACTATTAAAGAAGATTAGATATAAGATGAAGTGGTTGATGAATGTGTTCCTGTGTTGTGTTGTGCTCACTGTTCAGGGACAGGATGGTGAGTTCACCCAATACTTCTATCCCAACGGCGAACTCAGCAGCGAAGGCTATCTGGTGGATGGCGTCCCTAACGGGTATTGGAAGGCCTATTACGAGACCGGCATGCTTCGATCGGAAGGGAACCGCGTCGGGGCCAGGTTGGACAGTCTTTGGAAGTTCTATTCCCCCGAAGGTGTTCTGGTCAGTGAGATCAATTACCAGGACGATAAGAAAGAAGGTCTTTCACGCAAATTCGATGATGAGGGTGTTCTGTTGAGCGAAGAACTCTTCGTAAACGATCAGCGGCACGGCGTGGCCAAGTATTACCATGCCAATGGTCAGGTACACAAGGAAATACCATTCGTGGAAGGTCGTGAAGATGGCAAAGGGTACGAGTATGACGAGAATGGCCGGCTGGTCTCCCTGCTCACCTACGGTGCCGGTATGTTGCGCCGCCGTGAGGATATCAACAAGATCGATGAGATGGGCATGAAACAAGGCCTTTGGAAGGAATTCCATCCCAACGGTAAGGTGAAATGGGAAGGCACCTACGTGGATGATGTGCGCCAGGGTGTATTCAAGGAATACACCGCACAAGGGAACCTGAAGGAGATGGTGAAATACGATCAGGGTGAGATCGACAAGAACGCGAAAGAGGCGCAGATGCTCGACATCAAGCGCAGTTATCATCCCAACGGAAAGGTAGCCCTGTCAGGATCCTACAGCCGCCAAGGAACACGGGAAGGCTTGTTCCAGGAATACTCCACGGAAGGAAAACCCGTGGCCGCCAAGATCTATAGCAATGACAAGGTCGTAAGCGAAGGCACGGTGAATAACGTCGGAGCGATGGAAGGTCCGTGGATCGAATACTTCGCAACTGGTGAAAAACGGGCTGAAGGCGAATACAAAGGCGGGAAAAAGGAAGGCGACTGGACCTTTTTCCACAAGAGCGGGAAGGTGGAACAGAAAGGCAAGTACGTGAACGGTCTGCCGCAAGGCAAGTGGGAATGGTTCCATGAGAATGGCCAGATACACAGGGAAGAGAATTATCGACGTGGTAAGGAGGATGGCTATTCGGTGGAATTCACTCCCGATGGGGAAAAGGTCACTGAAGGAGAGTACATCGATGGCCGGCATGAAGGCAAATGGTACTATCATGTGGGCGATCACAAGGAAGAAGGATCATACAAGGATGGGCTTCGTGACGGCGTCTGGGTGTACACTTTTGACAATGGCCGCAAGAATTTCCAGGGAGAGTTCATCAACGGGGAGCCGCATGGAAAACATAAATGGTGGTGGCCCAACGGACAATTGAAACTGGAAGGCCGTTATTCCATGGGGCTTGAACAGGGCGATTTCGTGCATTACAATGAGACCGGTGTACCCGTGCTCACCATCCGCTATCGTGATGGGGTGGAAATGAAGATCGATGGCACGCGTGTACCACCACCGCACACGGCAGGCGAAGGATCGGCCATTCCGTAACAATTGAAGTGAACGCCCGATCAGCGGTAAATTAGGGGCATGAAGGGCAGTAGCGGGGAGAGCACGGGTATATTCCCGCAGGAGCAGGGCATCATTTTGCAACCGTCCACTTCACCGGCAGTAGCGTTCATTCGCACCGATCTGCAGGGGAATATTCTGGAGTGTAACAAGGTCTTTGCTGACATGGTCGGCCTGCCATTGATAGATGGCAACATAGGCCGCCCCCTTCAGGACCTGTTGAAGGATGAAGTGGATGTACTTGCGTGGATCTATGATGGATCTGTCGCCCATTCGGCGGTCATCGAACTGAAGAACGGCAAGGGAGCATCCATCGATGTGCTTGCCAGCATGGTCTTGCAGGAGATCGACGGCAGCCGTTCTGTGTTCGCATCGTTCATCGATCTTTCGGCGCATCGATCGGACGGTCTGAAAGAGGAGTTGCGCCGATCGAGGCGGTTCGCCCGAAGCCTTGTGGATTCTTCCCTGGACATGATCATGGCCGCGGATCCACAGGGACGCATCACTGAGTACAATCCTGCGGCGCTGAGCCGATTCGGTTGGGAACTGGAAGAGATCGTAGGTAAGGAAGCGGGAATGCTGTATGCCGATCCATCTCAGCATATCATGGTGCAGAAGGAATTGGATCGAAGCGGCATTTTTGCGGGTGAGATCCAGAACATCACCAAGTACGGTGAGGTGTTCACCTCATTCCTCACAGCATCGAGGTTGTACGATGAGGACGGCCATGTGATCGGAGTGATGGGTGTTTCACGTGACATAACCCAGATGTTGCGCGATCAGGAATCACTCCGGGTGAGCGAGGAACGTTATCGCGATCTCTTTGAGCATGCATCGGACCTTATTCAGAGCATCGATCCTGAAGGACGTTTCGAATACGTGAATTCATCCTGGCGCAAAACACTCGGTTACAGCAACGAGGAGATCGATCGGCTCACTATCCGTGATATCATCCACCCCGATCATATGGCGGCGTTCAATGATCATTTCCGTTGGGTGATGCAGGGTGGCGAAGGATCATCGTTGAGCACTGTATTTCTCAGCCGAGATGGCCGCTCGATCCATGTGGAAGGAACAACGAGCGCCCGTGTGCAGAATGGTCGCCCGGTGGCCATGCGCAACATCCTTCGTGACATCACCGGCATGTACCAGGCGCGCGAAAAGATGTTGTTGCATGAAGCCAAGATGCGCGCGCTCTTTGAAAGTGGCGAACACATGTTCTGGACGGTCGATCAGGGCATGAAGCTCACTTCCTTCAATCTGGGTTATGAGACCATGATGGAGCGTTTGCACGGCATTAGACCCATGCTGGGCTCCGATCCCAACAGGCCGCGAAGGATCACCTCAACAAAGGAGTATCTCCAATTCTGGGAGAAGAAATACGATGAGGCATTCAGCGGAAAGGCATTACGATTTGAGACCGATCAGTTGGATACCGATGGTTATCGCGTCTGTAACGAGATCTTCCTCAGTCCGGTATTCGGTCCTGATGGAAAGGTGCGCGAACTGTTCGGCGTGGGTCATGAGATCACCGAGCAGAAAGAAGCAGAGGATCTTGTACGTGAACAGGCCGCACGGCTGAAGGCGATCTTCGAAAGTTCGGCGAACATGATGATATGGACGTTGGACCAGGATCTTAGGATCACCTCCTGCAACGACCACTTCATCCGTACCATCCATGAGGAACATGGCATCCTGTTCAAGGTCGGCGACCCGTTCGTGGAAGAAATGAGCAAACGTGTGGCCGGTGGCATTTACAAACCGCTGCTTGCAAGGTACCAGGCCACGCTGAAAGGAAAGGCGCAGCAGTTCGAAGTAGAGTTGATCGGCCGTGATGGCGGATCCATCTGGGTGGAGAATTTCATCAACCCGATAGAGACCGATGGAGAGATAAAGGAGATCTCCTGTCTTGCGTACGGCATCACCGATCGGAAGGAGGCGCAGATGCAACTGCTCAAGTCGCTCAACGAAAAAGAGGTGTTGTTGAAGGAGGTGCATCACCGGGTGAAGAACAATCTGCAGATCATAAGCAGCATTCTCAGCCTGCAATCCGCCCATGTAGGTGATGATCAACGGATCCTCGAACTCCTGCGGGATAGTCGCGATCGTATCCGCAGCATGTCCTTCATCCATGAAAGTCTTTACCAGACCAAGGATTTCAGCTCCATCGATCTGGCCAACTACATAGAGGGCCTGAGCCGGAACTTGATGATGAGCTACAGCCTCACGGGCAAGATCGCTTTGGAGACCGATCTGCAGAAAGTGCATCTGGTGCTCGATCAAGCCATACCGTGCGGCCTTATCCTGAACGAGCTCATCAGCAATTCACTGAAACATGCCTTCCCGAACGAACGTGAAGGCGTTGTGCGCATCAGCCTGCGCACAGAAGGGGACAGGGTCATCATTCGCGTAAGTGACAATGGTGTGGGCATCGATCGAGACTTTGATGTGATGCGGGATGGTAACCTTGGACTGGAGCTGGTGCGTACCTTGGTGGACCAATTGGACGGCCGCATAGAAATGGATGCTGGCACCGGGGTGGTCTTTATGCTTACTTTTGAACGTATCAAGTAGAACGAATGGCGCAGACGAATGTCCTGGTGGTCGAGGACGAGAGTATCGTGAGCAAGGATATACAGCACAGCCTCAAGAAGCTGGGCTATAACGTTGTAGGAGCGGCCAGTACAGGTGAGCAGGCCGTGAAACTTGCAGTGGAACATATGCCGGACATCATCCTCATGGACATCATGCTCAAGGGTGAAATGAACGGTATTGAAGCGGCCGATGCCATACGTAAGGAGACCAACATTCCTGTGATCTTCCTCACCGCCTATGCCGATGAGAGTACCCTGGCGAAGGCGAAAGTGACACAGCCTTACGGATACATCATCAAACCGTTCAAAGAGATCGATATCCACACATCGATCGAAATGGCGCTCTACAAGCACAAGAAGGAAACGGAAGTGCTGAAGGAGCGCGACCTGCTGTATTCCCTTGTGGAGAACAAGGACAGCAGTCGCGATATGATGTTCGTGAAGAGCAACAGCCGCCTGGTGAAGCTCAACATGAACGACATCTATTACATCGAAGCGCTGAAGGATTACGTGGTGATAAACACGCTCAACACCCGCTACACGATCCACAGCACCATGAAGGATATCGAGGCGAAGCTGCCCGATAGCGAGTTCATTCGTGTGCACAGAAGTTTCATTGTCCGGCTTGATAAGATAGTTGCGATCGAACAACCGAACCTGATCCTGGAGAATGACAAGAAAGTGATCCCGATCGGCGGCAGTTACAAGGATGATCTTGCACGCCGGTTGAATCTCGTGTAAGAGCGATCATAAAAGGAAAAGGAGGATGTGCACATCCTCCTTTTCCTTTTATGATCGGCTGGATCATTTCCCGAACATCTTTCCAAGGCCGCCCAATTTCCCGGCCAGATCACCACCGAGCGATCCGCCTTTTCCTCCGAGAACAGATCCCAGCATGTCGCCGCCTTTACTCTGGATCAACGACATCAATGCAGGGAGCACCATATCCTTTACGCGAGCGGCCATCGAAGGATCCAGACCGAGTTTGCTGGTCAGTCGGCCGATATAGTCCTGCTCCAGTTTTCCTGTGATACCAGCCGCATTGCCGCTGGTGAACATCTCCAGCATGGAGGAAGGACTTTCGTTACGTGTGATGTTCTCGAGCGAGGCACCTGCCTCTTCCACCGCAGCGCCGGCCTTGTCCCCGGGAAGACCGACCTTCTGCATGAGTTCACCACCGATCTTGTTCTTCAATTCTGATATGATCCCGTCAAGCATGGCAATGGGTTTTCAGGTGAAGGTAATATGGGAGGTCATCCTTAGGGCCTTCCTTTCTTCCTTCCTCCTTTCTTCACGGAGCCTTTTGTGGCCTGGCGGCCCTTGCCTTTGCTGGTCGCCCTTCCTTTCGACGCTTTTCCGCGAAGTTGTGGGTTCTTCCGGCGCTCGAACTTGCCCGAAGTGGTGACTCCGGGCCGATCGTCATCTTCGGCCAGGGCGAAGTCGATCACGCGGCGATCCATGTCCACGGCCTTCACGCTCACCATCAATTCATCACCGAGGCGGAATTTTCTTCCCGTGCGCTGGCCCACCACGGTGTATCGATCCTGATCGAAGCGGAAGACATCTCCAGGCAGGTCACGCATGCCGATAAGCCCTTCGCACTTGTTCTCGATCACTTCAACGTAGATGCCCCAATTTGTGAGGCCGCTGATGACACCTGCGAACGTTTGGCCGATCCGCGCCAGCATGTACTCCGCCTGTTTGTATTTGATGCTTGCACGTTCAGCATCTGCGGCCTGTTTCTCCATGCGGCTGCTGTGCTTCGCGCTCAGGTCAAGATCTCCTTCGTTCAGGTGTTTTCCACCGGCCAGGTAATGGGCCATGGCCCTATGCACCAGCAGGTCGGGATAGCGCCGGATCGGCGAAGTGAAGTGCGTATAATGCTCGAACGCCAGCCCGTAATGCCCGATGTTCTTCGTGCTGTATATCGCCTTGGCCATGCTGCGTATGGCCACCTGCTTTATGATGTTCTCTTCTTCCTTCCCCTGCACATCGCGGAGCAAACGATTTATCGCATGCGGCAGGTCTTCACCTTTCTTCTGGACCAGTTCATGCCCGAAACTGTGAGCCAGCAAGCGCAGTTGCTCCACCTTGTCAGGATCGGGTAGATCGTGTACACGATAGATGAAGGGTGGAACACTGTTGCCCTTCTTCTGTTTGTTCACCCAGTTCGCGACGCGTTTGTTGGCGAGCAGCATGAACTCCTCGATCAGCCAGTTGGCCTCGCCCATCACTTTCTCGTAGACGCCCAGCGGCCGGCCTTGCTCATCCAGCTTGAACTTGATCTCGTTGCCACCGATCTCCAACGCGCCATTGGCGATCCGCTCCTTGCGAAGCACTACGGCAAGTTTGTGCAATTGGAGCACCTCGTCCATGAATTTGGCTTCTTCGCTATGGCGATCGGCCACCTTCCCATCGATGATATCCTGTGCTTCTTGGTAAGCAAAACGCCGGCGCGAATTCATGATCGTGCGGCCGAACCATTCGTGTTTGATCCGCGCATGGTCATCCAATTCGAAAATGGCACTGAAGCTCAACTTGTCCGTATGCGGATGTAACGAACAGAGATCATTGCTGAGTTTTTCGGGAAGCATGGGTACCACCCGGTCCACCAGATAAACGCTCGTGGCACGGGCGGCGGCTTCCATGTCGATCACCGAGCCGGGCTTCACATAATGGCTCACGTCGGCGATGTGGATCCCTACTTCCCAGTTCCCGTTCTCCATGCGGCGAAGGCTCAACGCGTCATCCAGGTCCTTGGCATCTTCGGGATCGATGGTGATCGTGGGCACCTGTCGCACATCACGCCGTCTTGCGATCTCCTCTTCGGTGATCCCCCGATCGATCTCTTTCGAGGCCTTGAGCACGCTCTCGGGAAATTCCAGTGGAAGGCCGAATTCCGCCAGGATCGCGTGCATCTCCACATTATGTTCCCCCGCTTTGCCGAGTACGCGGGTCACTTTTCCTTTCGGCAGATCATGCGCATCCTTCCATTCACCCAATTGTATGATCGCCTTGTCGCCATCCTGGGCGCTCATGGTATCTGCTGCCGGAATGATGAACGGTCTCTGTACCCGCTGATCGTCGGCCACCAGGATCATTCGTCCGTGTTGGCGATGGATGGTTCCCACGAATTCGGTGCGCCGGCGCTCCTTCACCTGCAATACCCGGCCTTCGGGCCTGCCACCACGCCCGCCGACCATTTTTATGAGCACCTTGTCACCATGGAGGGCCGTACCGATGTTCCGGTTGTGGATGTACACATCGGCCTCACCACCTTCTATGCGTACATAACCGGCCCCGCTGGAGATGACATCCAGCTGTCCTTCGATCACGTCCTGCCGCTGCTCGGCCACGTACCGCCCCCTCGGGCCGTTCTGGATCCTTCCACTGTCCAGCAAGGACTCCAATGCATCATAGATCAGGTAACGCTGGCCTTTGTCCTTGAAGCCCAGTTGCAAAGCGATCTGCTGGCTGGTGATCCCCGATCTTCCGGAATCGCGTACTGCTGCTAATATTTCCTGGCTTAATTGCTCGGGTGTGATGGTGGAATGTTTTCTTCCCATGGATGGATGAACGGATGCGATTACAACGATAGGCAACAAAGGTCGGCCCTTTTATGTCCTTTCGCTTACATGGCTCGCAGGATCAGGCGGAAAAGGCTTTCACGAACAGGTGTTGATAACCAGCGGAAGATCACTACATTTGCAGCCCCTTAGACCGGCGCCTCGTTATGCCCATGCAGGAAAGTTCCAAGATCTTCAGCGGAT
>JAEZAU010000088.1 GCA_023430325.1 Bacteroidota bacterium
TGCCGCTGCTGATATCCTGGGCGCTTGCTGTGTAGGTGGCGTTCAGATCGGTGCCCGAGCTGAAAGTTCCGGTTCCGTTCGAAGTCCAGCTGCCCGTGCTCGCTCCCGCACTCACCGATCCGTTCAAAACAGCGATCGCATTGTTCGCACAGATCGTTTGATCAGCACCTGCATTCACAACAGGAGCCGGAGTGAAGGTGATCGTCATTTGATCGGTACTAGCAGCGCATACCCCATTACCTGTAGTGGTCAGTGTTAGCACAACTGAACCGTTCGCCCTATCGCTCGCGCTAGGACTATACGTTGCATTCAACACAGTTGCGTTGGAGAAAGAGCCCGTACCCGCCGTTGTCCATGTTCCTGTAGTACTGAAGCCTGTTACGCTTCCTGCAAGCAGAACGGATGAATTGTTGACGCACCGGACCACATCGGCTCCGGCATTGGCCAGTGACTGCGGCTGGATCGTCAACGTTCGCGTATCAGTCACCACTGCACAACCATCGGTCGAGGTCAAGGTCAGAATAACGGAACCAGCCGAAATGTCCGAAGCAGTGGCATTGTATACCGCATTCAAGGCGGATGCATTCGGTGAAAAAGTTCCAGACCCATTGGTGCTCCAGATCCCGGTGCTTCCGCCCACGGTCACAGACCCGTTCAATTCCTGGGTTGCACTTGCGGCGCAAACCGTACCATCAGCACCAGCATTTACGACCGGCAATGGAGTGATCGTCAACCAGATTTGATCGGCCACCACATCGCATCCGTTGGTGGATGTCAGTGTGAGGAGGACAGAGCCTGCTGCAACATCACTGGAGCTTGGGGTGTAGGACGTGTTGAGGGCCGTAGCGGATCCAAAGCTTCCACTTCCGCTCGTGCTCCAAACACCAGTGCTTCCACCAACGGAGACAGAACCGTTCAATGTTGCACTGGTACCCTCACAGATCGTTTGATCAGGACCTGCAACCACCATGGGCGCCGGAGTGATCGACAGTACCAGTTCATCCGAAAGGTCGGAACATCCATCAGTGCTGCTGAGGGTCAGCGTCACTGTTCCCACAGCAATATCAGCCGAGGAAGGAACATACACAGCGTTCAACGTGTTGGGCGATGGCGAAAAACTTCCCGTACCTGACGTGGTCCACATACCGGCCGACCCACCTGCGGTCACCGACCCTGCAAGAGTTGCATTACTTCCTTCACAAACGATAAGATCACTACCGGCGCTAACCGCTGGAAGTGGCGTTATCATTATCGTTGTCTGTGACGTACGAACGGTGCAGCCGTCAGTGCTCGTGAGCGTGAGTGTCGCGTTTCCTGTGCTGATCGCAGAAGCATCCGGCGTGAACACCGCATTGAGCGTGCTCGCATTAGGCGAGAATGTTCCCGGACCCGACCAAATACCCGCGCTTCCGCCAACGGTGACAGATCCGCTCAAGCTGGCGCTACCATTTGCGCAGATCGTTTGAGGAACACCGGCATTCATAATGGGTGCAGGATCAATGGTAAGAACGAAAGATGAGCTGGTGGCCGCGCAAGGTGCACTATTGGTGGCCGTGAGTGTGATCGTAACGTTGCCTGCGGTGATATCGGCAGAGCTAGGCGTATATGTCGCATTCAACGCCGTGGCCGATGGAGAGAAACTACCGGATCCCGAAGTGCTCCATTGGCCGGTGTTCGTCGATCCGTTGACCGATCCACTCAGGCTGACTGTCTGTCCTTCACAGATCGTGCGATCAGGCCCGGCCGAAACAACAGGAGTTGGGCGTATGAGAACGACCTTGCTGTCAGCGATCGGGCTGCAGCCATCGGTGGCGGTAAGCGTCAGTGTGATGCTTCCATCAGCGATATCGGCAGCACTGGCCGCATAGGTGGCGTTCAGGGCGGATGCATTGGGACTGAACGTACCTGTTCCGTCGGTAGTCCACATGCCCTGGCTTCCGCCAACGGTCACCGATCCATTCAGGTCATGTACTGCGTTGGAGGCGCATACCTCGGCGTCAGCACCTGCATTTACCACAGGGGCAGGTGCGATGGTCAGGATCATGTGATCATCATGCACAACACAGCCGTTCGTGGATGCCAGGGTAAGGGTGACGTTGCCTGAAGTGATGTCCGAAGAACTCGGTGTATATGTAGCGGTAAGGTCCGATGAAGAAGAGAATGTCCCTGTTCCACTACTGCTCCACTGGCCGGTGCTTCCGCCAGCGGTCACCGAGCCGGACATGGTGACCGTGGATCCCTGGCAGATCAATTGATCGGAACCGGCACTCACGATAGGTGACAGGGTTATCGTCAGGCTCAGATCGTCAGTAGCCACTGCGCAGCCGTCCGTGGAGGTCAGTATCAACGTGATCGATCCAGCAGAAATGTCATTCGCGCTTGGTGTATAGGTCGCATTCAATGTAGTAGCGCTCGGGCTGAATGTTCCGGAACCGCTGCTGCTCCATATGCCAGCACTTCCACCCACGGTCACCGATCCATTCAACGAAGCAGGAGAGCCTTCACAGACAATGAGATCGCCACCGGCATTCACCACGGGCTGTGGCGTGATGCTGATCGTTGTTTGCGCGGTGCGTACCACGCACCCGTTCGTGCTGGTGAGTGTCAGCGTTGCGGTTCCAGCTGAGACGGCTGCAGCGTTCGGAGTGAAAACCGCATTGAGTGCGTTCTCGTTCGGTGAGAATGTTCCGGGACCGCTCCAGGTGCCTGTGTTTCCACCGGCGGTCACCGATCCATTCAAGGTTGCCGTACTCCCAGCACAGATCGTTTGGGATGCGCCCGCATTCACCACAGGAGCAGGCATGATCGTCAAGTTGAACGAGGCTGTTGAGTTGGGGCAGCTGATCGCTCCGGTGGATGTCAGTGTGATCACCGATCCGCCGTTGCTCAGGTCCGTAGAGCCGGGAGTGTATACTGCATTCAGATCCGTGGCAGATGGGCTGAACGTTCCGTTACCAGTGCTACTCCATATGCCGGTCGTTGTTGTCCCGGCCACTGTTCCGGACAGGGTCACTGTGCTGCCTTCGCATATAGTGCGGTCCGATCCGGCCGATACGCTGGTGACCGGTCGGATCTGAAGCGTTTTCGAACTGCTGATCGCGGCACATCCGCCGGTCGAGGTAAGTGTCAGTGAGACGGCACCTGAGTTGATATCGGCTGCGCTTGGGTTGTACGTAGCGTTGAGCGTGCTGGCGTTCGGTGAGAAGGTGCCGGATCCGCTCGTTGACCAGAGACCAGTAATACTTCCGCCGGTCACCGAACCGTTCAAGGTGTGCGATGGGCTTGAAGCACAAACACTGGCATTGCTGCCGGCATTCACCAATGGAGGTGGCTGTATGGTCAGGGTCATCGAACTCGAGACCGGTGTACAACCGTTCGTACTGGTAAGCGTAAGGGTGCGCGATCCTGCTGAGATATCCGCAGCGCTGGGTGTGTAAATAGCATTCAATGCCGTGGCCGAAGGTGAAAATGTTCCTGTCCCGCTCGTTGTCCATTGGCCCTGGCTTGCGCCGCCTGAGACACTTCCGTTCAAAGTGGCTGTTCCTGTGGTGCAGATCGTCTGGTCGGCACCGGCGCTCACGATGGGGTTCGCTGCGTAAGCGATCACCATCTGATCGGTCGCCGGTGTGCATCCGCCATTACCGGTCGTTGTAAGCGTGATCGTTACGGAACCGGATGACAGTTGCGATGCACTTGGGGTGAAAGTAGCGTTGAGCGTATTGGCATTCGGGGTGAACGTTCCGCCCGAACCGCTGGCCGTCCATGTGCCACCCGTGGCAACGCCGACCGACCCGGCCAATGTGGCGGCCGGAGAACCGATACAGCGGATCTGGTCCGGTCCGGCGTTGGCGGTTATTCCGGAAGGATGGGCGATCACCGTTACCGGCAATGTGGTGCCCGGGCAGTTCGCCAGTTGATCACGGATCGTTACCGTGTAATTACCCACGCTCAGGGGCTGGGCCGCCAATGTACCGATCGTGTTCCCGCCGCTATCCTTCCATTCATAGGAATATGGAGGAACGCCGCCGGAACCGGCAGCTGTAACAGTGGTGGTGGCCGAGCCGAAGCAGACCGCAGGAGCGGTGGGAGAAGTGGTCCCTCCCACCCCGCTCACGAAAGTCACCCGCACAGTATCTGCCACCGTTCCGCTGGAACAGCCCGTCACCATCCCTGAAACACGATAATCCACATACGCTGGCGGATTACTGCCCGGTGTAACGGTGGGGCTACTGCAACCCGATGTACAACTCAAATAACTGTTGTATTGTCCCACAGCTCCTGGGGCTATCGATGTCCATTGAATGGAACTTGTCAGCATACCGGTGACACCGATCTGGCCGGTACAACCCTGGCTCAACGTGATGTTCGGGGAAGTGGAAAATGTGCGGCTTGAAGAGATCGTATAATTCGGGCTATCGCCACCGCTCTTGCAGAAACTGATGCAAAAGGTGCTCAGGCCGGTGATACAAAGTGGAGTACCCAACGAAGTCTGCGGCCCGCAATCCACTTGATAGAAGGCTCCTCCCGGGGGCGCTGGATTTGCCACATTGAACCCGATCTGGGTGGCCTGCGGATGGACCGTAACGTTGAACCGGATGCATCGTTGACCGCTTTCTATTCCACAGCAAGAACCGTTGCGTGTTCCGGTATAGGTCCAAACCGTGTCCGGGTTGGCCGATAGGTTCACCGTAATGGTGGTGGCTGTACAGGATGTACATTGGGCGGCCGTTCGATCGGCCATGATCATTCCCAGTAATACCAGGAAGGACAGGATGTAGTTCTTCATCAGGGCGGTAAGAGTGCCCCGTTGTACGACGCGCGTATGGATAAGGATACACCGAAGGTTTGTCAAGGCCCCAGGCGTACTTTTCGACGATCATCCTGTTGGTAGACGCAAGGCATTGAAAATAAAGGCTTTGACTCAGAACGTGATCGTCGGCCGCTTATGGAACGGTCTGCCGATCTACCTTCGTGCGCGTCTTAAACCACGCATCTGTGGCACAGATCATACCCACCGGTACACCCTTGGGCGATAGCATCACGCCTGAACAAAGGGCGTTCTTCAATAAGAACGGCTTCCTGCACTTCCCAAATTTCCTGGGGCGTGATGCGGTGAACAGCATCCTGAGAGCGATCGAAGAAGTGCAGGCGAGATGGATCGCTGAAGGCACCAACGTCGTCAACGGCATCCCGATCAAGTTCGGCAATGATGTGGATGGAAAGAAGATCGTACAGCGATTCGCATTCGCCAACCAGCATCACCCGGTCCTGGCCGAAGTGCTCCGCGACCCGCGAATGAACGCCCTTCTTGAGTTGATCGGCCCTGGCGCGCGCCTCGGCATCAATGAGAAGGATGGATTGGTGGTGAACCATTACGTGAATACCGACGCCAGCAATTTCACCCAGATGGGCTGGCATACCGATTCCATACGCGATCTCTTCCTCGGAAAGAAGATCATGCCCATGCTCAATGTGGGCATCCATCTGGATGATCAGCATCCCGAGAACGGCGGCCTACGCCTGATCCCCGGTACACACACGCAGGGCATCTGGAACATGATGTTCCGCAAGAAGTATTTCAAGGATACCAAGGCCGACCGGGACGAAGTGGCTTTTGCGATAAAGGCGGGTGATCTTACCGTGCATGATGGCCGATGCTGGCATCGCGTACAGCGTAGTTCGCTGATCGGTGAAGCGAGCCGCCGGCGTGTGATGTATATCCCGATCATCTCCGGAAAATACGATCCGAAAAAGGCCGATAGCCCAACGCCGATCTACCACAAGTTCCAGCATCTGGTGAAATGAGCACCGATCGGGGCTACGCCTTGGTCACCGGTGCCGCCAATGGGATCGGCCGTGCCATAGCGATCGAATTGGCGCGAAATGGATTCGGCATCATTGCTACAGGTCGGAACGCATCGGGTCTTAAAGAACTTTCCGTTGAGATCGGCAAGTTGAACGGTGATCGGATCCATACTTTGGAAGTGGATCTGCTTGCCGATGGCGCCATAGATCGGGTGGTGGCTTTTGCAACGGAACATGGCAGGCCGCTCACATGCATGGTGAACAACGCCGGCCTGGCCAATTGGGGGCTTTTTGAATGGCAGGATCTTGAGGTCCAGTTGCGGATGATGCGGCTGAACATGGAAGTTCCCGTTGTTCTGACCAAAAAGCTGCTCCCCCTCCTGAAGAAGCAAAAGCCGGCCTACATCCTGAACGTCTCGAGCATGACGGCTTTCCATGCGCTGGCCAGCATGGCGATCTACGCCTCAAGCAAGGCATTTTTGTTGCGTTGGTCGCGATCGTTGCGCCTTGAACTGAAAGGCCAGGTGAACGTTACGGCGCTTTGTCCCGGAAGCGTCAATACCGGCTTCACCAAGAACGCAGACATGCTGGCCATGGATGACCTGGCGAAGAAGTTCGGCACACCACCAGAACCCGTGGCCAAGGCCGCTGTGGCCGGGATGTTGAAGAACAAGGCCCTGGTGATCCCCGGAGCATCCAACCAATTCACGGTGAAACTGCAGAACCTGGTGCCGGATTCAGTGACGGAAAGCGTGGCCAGCGGGATCTACTTGAAGAGACTTCCCAAAAGAAAGAACTAGATCAGGCCGAGCCGCTTTTGCGCTCCCAATAGTTTGATCATCGATCCGGCCGCCAACCAAGCCACCGTGGCGAAAAAGGGTGCAACCAGCACATCGATGGTATAGTGCACATGCTGGAACAGCACCAGGAAACCCACGGCGAAGGCACCAAGACCGATCATTTTCCGCAGCATGGATCGACCGACTG
>JAEZAU010000043.1 GCA_023430325.1 Bacteroidota bacterium
TCAGCACCATGAAGAGCGGCGATCCGCTTTCGGTGATGTGCGGCATCACCTTCTCCTTCATCATCTGGTGGCTCATCAGCGGCGCATCGCCTTTGCCGGCCAGCCAATCGAGATAATTATCGGTCACGAAACGGCTGAACAGTTCGTTCGCCTCACCCCATTGCGAGCGCATGATCTCGGTCATCCCCTGATCCTGCGAGCCCGTCAATTCCAGCTCCCAGCGCACGAGTTCCTTGTACATCTCGCCCCATTCATCGGGCTTCATCCGATCGCCCAGGCGCATGCCCAGCTGCCGGAATTGTTGCTGGTAGCTTGTGGTCGTCTTCTCGCTCACCAGCCGCCGCGTTTCCAGGTTCTTCTTGATCGAAAGCAGGATCTGGTTCGGGTTCACCGGCTTGATCAAATAATCACTGATCTTGCCGCCGATCGCCTCCTCCATGATGTGTTCCTCCTCGCTCTTGGTGATCATCACCACCGGCACGCGTGGTTGAATTCCTTTGATCTTCCCAAGCGTCTCCAGACCGCTCATGCCGGGCATGTTCTCGTCCAGGAAGATGATGTCGTACTCCTTCTCCTGCGCCTTCTCCACGGCATCCAGCCCGTTGTTCACCGTATCCACGCCGTAGCCTTTCTGCTCCAGAAAAAGCACATGTGGCCGCAGCAGATCGATCTCATCATCGGCCCAAAGAATGTTCGCTGTCATATCAAGTGTATGGTTTCATAAGGCAACGCGTTCCGATCGTGGAAGTTGCCTTCCGTAAGCGAAGGTAGTGCCGGCCCAATGGGTCGACGGTACGGGTGCCTTTGAAAGGTGGATCTCGTTCATCATTCATTATACATCATTCTAAATTCATTATTCCCGAAGGGGTTTTGGGCGCCTTATCCGGCTGTACGCTGTAGTTGCCGCGTCTCGCCGGGGGCCGCTGCGGCTGCGGGGCCCCTCCTATCGTCGGGCCGCCTCGCTTCGCGCGGCAGGTGCTCCCCTCTCTTTTGGAGAGGGGGAAAGGGGGTGAGGCCGGCTCACCTTCGGCAAGCTGTCGCTCCCATCCGGGGCGCGGGTTCCCGTCCGTCGCACGGCCCATTACATCGGTGTACGGGCGGATGATCGTTCAACTACTCTTACGTGTAGTTCTCTTTACTCTATGAATGCATAGAACAACCACAGTCCAACGAACAGCATAGAATATGTCATGATCAAAGTATTACTGCGCCTAAAACGCCAACCTCCGAGTATGAGAATGATAGAAAGAACCACATATGGAATAACCTCGATGGTTTTGTGCATTCGCGATCCGGCATTCCCACCACCGAATAAATACGCTGCAGGAAGGTTGATCGATATTGATGATGATGAAGAGTAGGAATAATACAAGGATGTGGACAATTGGAAGAAAAGCAGCTTTCATGAGAGGCTTAAATGTATGCTAACGTTCGATCGGCTTCATACCTGAGACTTGGGAGTTCCCAACTCCTCAACCACCTCAACTCCCAACTGCCTCAACTTTCAACCACCTTTGCCCCTTCATGAAGATCCTCAACGATCCGATCTATGGCTTCATCACCGTGCCGCATGCGCGGATCCTGGCGCTCATCGATCATCCGTGGTTCCAGCGGTTGCGCTACATCAAGCAGCTGGGCGTGGGACATCTGGTCTATCCCGGCGCACTGCACACGCGTTTCCACCATGCGCTGGGCGCCATGCACCTGATCGGTGAAGCGATCAAAACGCTGCGTTACAAAGGCCATGCGATCACCGAAGAGGAAGAGATCGGCGCATCGATCGCGATCCTGCTGCACGATGTCGGTCATGGGCCGTTCAGCCATGCGCTGGAGCACAGCATCGTGGAAGGTATAGCGCATGAGGATGTGAGCGCATTGGTGATGGATGCGCTCAACGACCAGTTCGATGGCGCCATGGAAATGGGCCTCGCGATCTTCCGCGATCGGCATCCACGGCGTGCATTGCACCAATTGGTGAGTTCGCAGCTGGATGTCGATCGGATCGATTACCTCAACCGCGACAGTTTCTACACCGGCGTGAGCGAAGGCGTGATCGGCGGCGATCGGATCCTGAAGATGCTGCAGATCGTGGACGATCGATTGGTGGTGGAGGAAAAAGCGATCTACTCGATCGAAAAATTCCTCGTTGCGCGTAGGCTGATGTACTGGCAGGTCTACCTGCATAAAACGGTGGTCGCGTGCGAGCAGATGCTGGTGGAAACGCTCCGCCGCGCGAAGCAGCTCGCCATGGAGGGATCGGACCTCTTCGCTTCACCCGCACTCACGCGTTTCCTGCGCAGCCGCCACGATCGCGATTCGTTCAAAGATCCCGCGGTGCTGCACGATTTCCTGAAACTCGACGATCACGATATCATGGGCGCTGTGAAGGTCTGGATGGATCACAAGGACAAAGTGCTTTCGACCCTTTCCAGCGATCTTGTTCTGCGCCGAAATCTGCGCATCAGGATCCAGGATGAGCCGTGGGATCAGCAGCGGATCTCTGACCTCAAGAAGAAAGTCGCCGATCAATTGAAGATCTCGATCGAAGATGCCGATCGCTTCGTGCTCACCGATCGCATCGTGAACAACGCCTACGATCCCACAACCGATCGGATCGAACTGCTTTACAAGGACGGATCCCTGCGCGACATCGCCGCAGCAAGCGATAATCTGGGGATCGCCGCTCTCAGCCGGCCGGTGGAAAAATGGTACTTGGCCTGGCCACGGTGGTTGAAGGAGTGAAGCGAAGCAGCGGAAGTGCTTCAAAGAGTGTCTTAGCTTTCAGGGTAAGTTCCCAATGATGCTCAGACTATTTTCTTTTTTCATCTTGATCCCGACGCTGGTTGCCGGGCAAGATCATCTGCCATTCAGATATGGGACAAAGAAGGTATTTGTCGCTGAAAATGGGCTTGGCCGGGCTTACAGTCTTGCATTGGATTCTTTTCAGGTGAACGGCGTTGACACCACATTCTTCAACTACTTCGAACTGGACAGTGTCGAGAGCGGTGGCGACCTATGCGTTGGCTGGGGCGGGCCGAATTGCATCAAGCAGGATATTCCATCATGGGCAGGAAGGAGCCTGCAACGGATCAACTCGACCGGGATCGTGTTCCTGAACATCTTCGGAGATACAATTCAATTGGATCTCGATCAGGCACTCACGGATACATCTCTTTTCTATGAGGATGGCCTCCAACGGTTCAGTGTGATCCTGGATCAGGCGGATACGGCCACGATCCTGGGCGTCCAAGATTCGATCAGGCAGTTCACGATCATACACCAGGACAACTTCGGCGCAACGATCAATTCCGATCTTAATGGCGCATCGATAAGCATAGGTAAGATGCTCGGTATTGTGAATTTCTTCCAGATCGATTCCTTTCCGCAGATCTTGAGACCGTTGAAATTGTTGGGTGATGCGAACTGGGAGATCGGGCTTTGGCGGATCACTCCTGCTGTAGTGCATGACTATCAACCGGGGGATATCATACAGATCCATTCGACCGGAAGTAATTATCCTCCTCCGATCACTTATGATTCATATATCCGATATGAGATCCTGGAACGCACAGAGACTTCAGACCATGTCAATTACGTTGCAGAACGCCAACAGATGTTCGTCACCACAGGGGTCACGACCGATGCGATAGTCCAACTCTCCTATTCCAGAACGGACCTGATCGCACATATCCCATTTGAATCTTTCAGCGGTGTAGACCAGGAATTGAACGTGATCGAAGAATGTGGGCTACTGGTATACGAATACTTTCACTTCCCCTCGCCATATATCGGGTTTTGTCCTGCTGATACGTGCTGGGTCGGAATAGACACTAACGGCCCGCAGCCTTCCGACATACACCATTACCGGCTGGGCATCTGGCCGGAAAGATCCATGTATTCGACTGCGGCTTTTCCCTATTTCATCTCAGATAATGTCGATGTTGTGTATTACATGAAGAATGGAATTCCATGCGGCAATGAAGTGATCATGGGAATTAGGGAAAATGTATCGGTCGAGGAACGAACTTTCTGCTTCCCCAATCCCACATCCACTTCGTTCACGGTAATAGATGAATTGAATGCCATCGGAGTTCAATTGATCGATATTCATGGCAAGGTGGTTCTTTCACAGAACAACGGGATGAATGAGATCTTTATAGGCCATCTGAACGAAGGTATCTACCTTGTAAAGATCGGGACCACGGAGGGTTGGATCCTTATTGATCGACTTCTCATTCAGCGTTAGGTAATGTGGCCCGTGGGCTGAAGGAATGATCACTTCCCGCCCCTCCTTACCTTCACCGCCAATTCAACGGCACATGGGTCGATTCCTGAAATGGTTCATTGCGATCGTCATCGTACTCGGCGCGGTCCTCTACTTCTCCTTCCAACGTATGAAGAAGGAGACCAAGAAGGCGAGCCCTGAAGAGACCGTTACAGCCGTGATCGATGGTGCGAACATCAGCGTCACATACAGCCGTCCTTCCAAAAAAGGCCGTGACATTTTTGGCGCGTTGGTCCCCTACCGTCAAGTCTGGCGCACTGGTGCCAACGAAGCCACCACGTTCAGTACCGACAAAGCGATCGGCTTCGGTGGAAAAAGCGTCGCGGCCGGCACCTATACGTTATGGACCATTCCCGATACCGATCAGTGGCAGGTGATCCTCAACAGCAAGGAATATCCCTGGGGCGTTGATTTCAACGGCCAGGCCAGCCGACAGGCCGATGCAGATGTGGCCAATGTTCAAGCTTCCGTGACACAGCTTACCGATACGGTGGAACAATTCACGATCCGGTTCGATAAGCAACCCGATCCACGCATGGTCCTGGAATGGGACCTTACACAGGTAAGCGTACCGATCGAAGTCCAGTAACATCAAATGCAATTCACCGCCGCACAGATCGCAGACCTTCTTGAAGGAGAAGTGGACGGTGATCCGCAGGTGCTGGTGAGTGATCTGGCCAAGATCGAGGAGGCAAAGAGCGGCACGCTCACCTTTTTAGCGAATCCGAAATACACCGAGTTCATCTACACCACAAAGGCCACGATCGCCATTGTGGACCGTGGTTTTAAGCCGCTGCAGAACATCCCGAAAAGCCTCACGCTCATCCGCGTGGAAGATGCGCGGCGGGCCTTTTCACAACTGCTCGAAGCGCAGAACCAGTTGCGTTACGAGAAGCAGGGGATCGAGCAGCCGAGCTTCGTTAGCCCTACCGCGAAACTCGGCAAAGGCGTGTACATCGGGGCGTTCAGCTACATTGGCGAGAACGTGCATCTGGCCGATGGCGTGAAGATCTTCCCGAACTGCTACGTGGGCGATCACACGAACATCGAGGCCGGCACACGCATACACGCCGGCGTGAAGATCTACGACCGCACGGTGATCGGGAAGAAGTGCGTGATCCACAGCGGCGCGGTGATCGGGGCCGATGGCTTCGGGTTCGTGCCGGACAAGCAGGGCGTGTACGAGAAGATCCCGCAGGTGGGCAACGTGGTGATCGAAGATGATGTGGAGATCGGCGCCAACACCACCATCGATCGCGCCACCATGGGCCAGACGATAATCCGCCAGGGCACAAAGTTGGACAACCTCATACAGGTGGGCCACAACGCAGAGATCGGCCGGCACAACGTGATCGTCTCACAAACGGGGATCGCGGGCAGCAGCGTGGTGGGCGACCATTGCCAGATCGGCGGCCAGGTGGGCATCGCCGGGCACCTCGTACTCGGCAACAACGTAAAGATCGCGGCCCAGAGCGGCATCGGCTCGGACATTCCGGATGGCTCGGTGGTGCAGGGATCGCCGGCCTTCAACATCAGCGAATACAAGCGCAGCTACGTGGTGTACCGCAACCTACCGGCCTTGCAGAAACGCATCGATCAGCTGGAAAAGGAGCTGGAACGGTTGCGGGGCGGAAGTCATTCCGGGCCTGACCCGGAATCGCGGTAAGGTTTGGGCGAATGTCGGCCCAAAAGCGGCCGTCACCGGGCTATACGCTCCAAGTACGCACTCGGTCGTTCCTCCCTCGCTTGCGGGCTTTCCGCTTCTATCCCTTTCGCGCTGGCGCTGTGCATGATGATCGATGGTGATCCAGGAACCATTTTTCCTGATCATTCAATTAGCTGCAGCAATGCCTTGATCTCTTTATCGGTCAATGTATCCTTCTCGCTCTTATCGTATATCGAAAGCAGATAAACGCGCTCTTTCAAGACCTTTACATGTGTAATGACACGTGCGCCGCCAGACCGGCCTCCTCCTTTTGAAGCGATGGCTATTCGGATCTTGTAGCAATTGCCACCCAAAGATGTTCCTATCTGGGGATCGGTCGCCAAACTTTCGGCCAATTCCGCTATCTCCTGTCTCAAGGATGGAAACTTGCGCACCAGGCGCTTCAACTGCTTCGCGAATGGATGAAGTGGAACTACCTCAAAGCTCACGCAACAACGACTTCATGGACTTAGGCTTCTTCTTCCCTGCCTCGATCTCTTTGATCTCGGCAACTGCATCCAGCATATCATTCATGCGTTCAGCTTTCTCCGGAGAGATCTTGCGAGCCTTCACAAAACTGAAATTCTTCAGCAATTCTTCAATGAAAGCCTGTTTGTGTTTGGGCACGTTCAACAGATAATCCATAGATCGAAGATACAGAGTAATAATAGCGAAGCATAGTGAGTACAGCCAAGAGCGCAGCCGGTCCCGTAGGGACCAAATGTTGGTAGAAAGCGCGTGAGAAAGATAGAATTCCTTCCGTGCCGCAGGTACGGAACCTGACCGCAGAGGCATTCCATGGAATGAACCGGAAAGTATCGTACCTACGGCACGATCAGCTCCTGACAGGCTATTATTTCTACCCACATTACGTCCCTACGGGACTTGGATGATAATGGGCCATAATGGATCAGATCTTCACAGGACTTCCACAGATCCAATAAGACGGTGGCCAAGATCCGTCCCTCCCCCCATTCCCGCCCAGCGCCTACCTTCGCCTGCCATACCCGCCGCCCCGGCGGGCCCTATTACGATGAGCGAGAAGCAGCGCACCCTCAAAGGCCCCGTTACGCTGAGCGGCGTGGGCCTTCATACCGGTGAAAAAGTGGAATTGACCATACAGCCCGCACCGGCCGGCCATGGCTACAAATTCCAACGGATCGATCTGGAAGGCCAGCCGACCATCGATGCCGATGCCGATCGCGTGGTCACCACGGCACGCGGCACCACGCTGGAGCAGAACGGCGCCAAGGTCTACACCACCGAACACGTGCTCGCCGCCCTCTACGGTATGGGCGTGGATAACGCGCTGGTGCAGGTCACCGGCCCGGAAATGCCGATCCTCGATGGTAGCTCGAAGCCGTTCGTGGACGCTATCGATCACGTTGGAACCGTTGAGCAGGACAAGGACCGCAATTACTTCGTGCTTCGCGAGAACCTCTACTACGAGGACAAGGTACGCGGGATCGAAATGCTCGGCGTACCAACTCCCGGCGGCGAATTCCGCCTTACGGTGATGGTGGACTACAACAGCCCGGTGCTGGGTACGCAGCATGCAAGCATGTACCACATCGGCGAATTCCAAAAGGAGATCGCGCCGTGCCGCACGTTCGTTTTCCTGCGCGAATTGGAACAGCTTGCGAACGCTGGCCTGATCAAAGGCGGTGATCTAGACAATGCGATCGTGCTCGTGGAACGCGAAGATGTTCCGGAAGAGGAGTTGCGTGACCTGGCTAAAAAGATCGGCCGCGAACACTTGAAAGTGGAGGTGAAAGGCCGCGGCGTGCTGAACAACACCGAATTGAAATTCCTCAACGAACCTGCACGCCACAAGCTGCTGGACATCGTGGGCGACCTGGCACTGGTGGGACGGCCGATCAAAGGGCACATCCTGGCCGCACGTCCGGGCCACTACGGTAACGTGGAGTTCGCCAGGATCATCAAGGACATGATCCGCAAGGAAGAAAAGAATCCGATCGCGGGCCTCGATCTCACGCAACAACCACTGTTCGACATCAACGACATCGAGAAGATGCTGCCGCACCGCTATCCGTTCCTGTTGGTGGACAAGGTGATGCGCATGGACAAGCAGACGATCATCGGCGTGAAAAACGTAACGATGAACGAGCCGCATTTCACCGGCCACTTCCCCGGAAATCCGGTGATGCCTGGTGTACTTCAGATCGAAGCCATGGCTCAGGTCGGCGGCATTTTCGCGCTGAGCCAGGTACCCGATCCGGAGAATTACACCACGTACTTCCTCAAGATCGATGGGATCCGTTACCGCCGCAAGGTGATCCCCGGCGACACACTGGTGTTCCACCTTACGCTCATCACACCGATCCGTCGCGGCATCGTGCACATGAGGGGCGTGGGTTATGTGGGCGATCAACCGGCCGTGGAAGCCGAGATGATGGCCCAGATCGTGAAGGACAAGACCGGCCCGTCCACCAAGCAGGATGTACGCATGGCCAGCGCAACTTCCGCATGAGCATCAGCAAACTCGCTTACGTACATCCCGATGCGCGTATCGCGAAGGATGTGACCATCGAACCGTTCGCATCGATCTACGGCGATGTGCAGATCGGTGAAGGCACTTGGATCGGACCGAATGCGGTGATCATGGATGGTGCCCGCATCGGGAAGAAGTGCCGGATCTTCCCCGGTGCAGTGATCGGTGCCATTCCGCAGGACCTGAAATTCGCCGGAGAGAAGACCACTGCCGAAGTAGGTGATGGCACCACGATCCGTGAATGCGTCACCATCAATCGCGGCACCGCTGACCGCCTGAAGACCGCAGTGGGAAGCAATTGTTTGTTGATGGCCTATGTGCATCTTGCGCACGATTGCATCGTGGGCAACAACGTGGTGATCGCCAACAGCGTGAACCTCGCCGGCCACGTAACGATCGATGATTGGGCCATCCTGGAAGGCAACGTGGCTGTGCAACAGTTCATCCACATCGGTGCGCATAGCTTCATTGCGGGCGCATCATTGGTTCGCAAGAACGTTCCGCCATTCGTCAAAGCGGCGCGCGAACCGCTCAGCTATGTAGGTGTGAATGTGGTGGGGCTTAGGCGTCGCGGTTATGCAGATGATGCCATTGCACGGATCGAGGACATCTACCGCGAGATCTTCGTTCGCAACAGCAACGTGGATCGCGCAGTTCAGCTGGTGGAGCAGAACCTGAAGGCATCACCGGAGCGTGGCCAGATCCTGGATTTCATCCGCAACAGCCCGAAGGGCATCATGCGCGGCCTGGCCGAATGATGCTTCCATGGAAGTGATCCTTCATAAGGCCACGAAACGTTTCGGGCGTGAAGTGATCTTCAAGGATGTGGATCGCACCCTGCACAGCGGAAGCCGCACGGTGATCCTCGGACCCAACGGTAGTGGCAAGAGTACGCTTCTACAGGTGATCGGTGGTGCCATCGCGCTTAATGATGGAGAAGTTCAGCATCGCCTGAACGGAAGCACGGTGCCTGAGGATGAGGTGTATCGATCGGTAAGCATCGCATCGCCCTACCTGGGCCTGTATGAGGACTTGAGTCTGCAACAAGCGATCGAAATGCATGCGCGGTTCAAACCGTTCCGCTCAGGGCTTAATGTGAGCGATATCGCCCGCATCGCCTATCTGGATCACGCGCTGAAAAAGCCCGTATTGAATTTTTCCAGCGGAATGAAGCAGCGGTTGAAACTTGCGCTGGCGATCCTCAGTGACACTCCGCTCCTGCTGCTGGATGAACCCGGCAGCAATCTGGACGAACAGGCCGTGAAATGGTTCAATTCCATACTCGAAGAACACGTCGGCGATCGCACATTGGTGGTAGCCAGCAACCGGCAGCCTGTGGAGTACCAATTGTGCACACAGCAGATCGAGATGGGGTCGTTGCGGTAATGGCCGATGCACATCCAGAAGATCGATGTCCCCGTAAGGGACTTCATGTCGGTAGAACGGTGATCTCCTTACGGAATGCCGTGCCGTAGCTACGGAGCCTGAGGTGGCGTACCTAACGGCACGGCAGATCGCGATCCATACGAGCTCCAACCAGCATGTAGTCCCAAAGGGACCATTGGTCAGCATGAGTTTGCTTTTGACGTTTCGTAGTTAGCGGCTTTCGCAGAAGCGCGGGAGCGGTTCAACTGCATCTGAAATTCGCGCCTTGCCCCGAATGTCCTATTTTCGCGCCCCCCACGAAAAACGACAAGTCTATGGCCAGCACCTCCGATGTGAACGTCGGTTCCTACATCCGCTTCAACGGCGACATCTGCCAGATCATGGAATGGCAGCACCGCACCCCCGGCAACCTGCGCGCCTTCTACCAGGGCAAGATGCGCAACCTGCGCAACGGCAAGCTCAACGAACATCGCTGGCGCAGCGGTGAAAGCATGGAAGTACTGCGCGTGGAAGTGCATGAACTTCAATACCTCTATCGCGAAGGTGATAACATCGTTTGCATGAACCAGCAGACCTTCGATCAAGTATACATCCCGGTCGCGTTGATCGGCGATGCCATGAAGTTCATGAAAGAGGAAATGGTGGTGCAGATCGGTTTCGAGAGCGATACGCCCATCTTCGCCCGCCCGCCGAAAGTGGTGGAATTGGAGGTCACCTATACGGAGAACGCCGTGAAGGGCGATACCAGCAACAAGGTGATGAAGGCGGCAACGCTCGAGACCGGTGCTGAAGTGAACGTTCCTTCCTTCGTTGATATCGGTACCGTGGTCCGGATAGACACCGAAACAGGCGAATACCTCGATCGCGTGAAGAAGTAAGGAGCATCGTTCCATGGAAAGCCCTGGTCCATACCAGGGCTTTTTTCATTTCAAGGTGTGGGCCGCACCTTTGTAACAACCATATCAGTTTTGCTCCGCACGCTGGATCGATATATCATCCGCCAATTCCTGGGCACTTTCTTTTTCATCCTTATCATCATCATGGCCATCGCCGTGGTGTTCGATGTGAGCGAGAAGACGGAGGATCTCGCCAAGATGAAGGCGACCACGTGGGAGGTCATCGACCAGTACTATGTCAACTTCGTCATCTACTACAGCAACCTTTTCAGTGGCCTGCTGATCTTCCTGGCCGTACTGCTCTTCACCAGCCGTCTTGCCCACCGCACGGAGATCGTGGCCATGCTCAGCAGTGGCGTAAGCTTTCCAAGGATCATGTGGCCCTACTTCATTGCCGCCACCATCCTAACGATCATTTCATTGCTTACCAATCACTATGTGCTTCCAGAGGCAAACCGCGTCCGGCTCGCATTCGAGGAGGAACATATCCGTGTACAGTTCCGTGTAGAAGAACATCATATCCACCGGGAGATCTCGCCGGGCGTCATCATCTATTTCGAATCCTTCAATGCGCCCCAACGATCAGGCATGAGGTTCAGCATGGAACATTGGAACGGTGATGTGCTCGAGCGTAAGCTGACCTCCGATCGGGCACAGTACGATAGCACGACCGGTCGCTGGACGATCCATGATTACGTCATACGGACCATCACTGGTACTGAAGAGCACATCCAGCGGGGAGAGGAACTGGATACGTTGATCGATCTGCGACCCACCGACCTCGGTCAGCGGTGGGAAAGCTCGATGGCAATGTCCTGGGGACAATTGAACGATTACATCGATATGAAGAGCGCACAGGGCGACGCCAACATCATGCCCTACCGTATTGAAAAGCACCAGCGTACCTCCTATCCGATCGCCACGTATGTCTTCACGCTCATCGGGGTGAGCGTTGCAGCACGAAAGACCCGTGGTGGTACCGGTGCGCACATTGCCTTCGGCGTATTGCTCGCATTGCTGTACATCTTCGCAATGAAAATGACCACAGTGGCATCCACCAATGCGGGTCTGGATCCGTTCATTGCCGTGTGGCTGCCCAACATCCTTTTCGCGGTGATCGGGATCATCATTTACCGAAAAGCACCTAAATGACAGCCCATGTGGATCTGATCTTGTGCATTCGCCCATTTTCGCAGGAAAGCGACCTCCCCGATCAGTAAAGGATCCCAACAATGCTTCGATCATCGGTATTTGACGATGAATTCTTTATCGTAATATTGCAATGAATCAATGTAGCCATGGGTGTGACCAAGACCGAACTCTTCACCGCCAGCCAGAACCAGTTGGCCACCTGGGCAAGGGTGATGGGGCACCCGGCCCGCATAGCCATATTGCAGTACATGCTCCGGCAGAACGCCTGCGTGTGCGGAAGCCTTGTGGAAGAACTGGGTCTCGCACAAGCCACCATCAGCCAGCACCTGCGTGAACTGAAAGAGGCGGGCCTGATCACCGGCACGGTGGAAGGCACCAGCGTCTGCTATTGCATCGAACCAAAGGCCTGGGCGAAAGTGCAGTCCGCATTCAACAAACTCTTTGACAGCTACAAGCCGATCGCCGAATGCTGCTGATCACGACGTAAGATCCGATGATCATCGGCCCATCTTAAGCACACCATGAACACCAACGACAACCTCAAAGACCTCGTCCGCCGCAAATATGCGGAGATCGCCAGGCAGGACAAAGCCACCAATGCCAGCAGCTGTTGTGGTGCCGGAGGCTGCAGCACGGAGGTCCAGAATATCATGACCGACGACTATTCAAAGGTCGAAGGCTACGTTCCCGACGCCGACCTCGGCCTGGGCTGCGGACTTCCCACGGAACACGCCGGCATCAAGCCGGGCCACACAGTGCTCGACCTGGGCTCGGGTGCGGGCAACGATTGCTTCGTGGCACGCAGCATCACTGGCCCTGATGGGCGCGTGATCGGCGTGGACTTCACACCGGAGATGATCGCCAAGGCGAATGAGAACGCGCAGAAACTCGGCTTCCAGAACGTGGAGTTCCGGCAGGGCGATATCGAAAAGTTGCCGCTCAGTGCCTGCATGGTGGATGTGGTGGTGAGCAACTGCGTGCTGAATCTGGTGCCCGACAAAAAGAAGGCGTTCAGCGAAGTGCTGCGCGTGTTAAGGCCTGGCGGCCATTTCAGCATAAGCGATGTGGTGCTGAACGGCGAACTGCCGGAAAAGCTGCGGAATGCCGCGGAGATGTACGCGGGTTGCGTCTCAGGTGCACTCCAGGAAAAGGATTACCTGCGCATCGTGGAGGAGGCGGGCTTCGAAGATCCGCAGGTGCGCAAGCGCAAGCCGATCATCATACCGAACGATATCCTTGTGCAATATCTCACGGCCGATGAGATCGAGGACTACGAACAGAGCGGCACGGGGATCTTCAGCATCACCTTGTACGCGCACAAGCCGATGGACAGCTGTTGCACTCCGGAGAGCGCTTCGAAAAAAGAGAGTTCCGGACTTGAAGGATGTGACCTCGGGGTGGCCTGCTGCTGATGTTCCACCCCGAACTGCAACGAACACTTTCATCGATCATCTGCGATCCGATCGCGCTGCCGGCCGATCGTGAGGTGCGCATTGGATCGATCGCCGAATGGATCAGGGAGCACTTTCGCCATCATCGGTCCCTTGATCTGGTCTTCATCTGCACGCATAATAGCCGACGGAGTCAATTCGCGCAGGTCTGGGCCTCCTTTGCCGCAAGTTACGGCCTTCCGATCAGATGCAGGTCGGCCGGGACCGAAGTCACGGAAGTGGCCCTACCTGTGGTCGATGCTTTGGAACATGCAGGTTTCCGGATCGGTATCATGGAGGATCATCTTAATGTCGATCCGCGACAGGTACGATATACTGTCAATTGGGCTGATAATGATCGACCCGTTCAGCTTTATTCCAAAATGCTCGATCTTTCCGGCGAACCAAAGCGACATTGCGCTGCGATCAGTGTCTGCAGCTCTGCCGAACAAAATTGTCCTATCATACCAGGCATTGCTCGGCGCTTCTCCCTTCACTTTCGCGATCCAAAAGAAAGTGATGGTATGGCAAATGAAGCGATCACATATCGTGAACGAAGTATGGAGATAGCTCGGGAAATGTTCAAGTTGATGCAACTCGTTTCTCAGTGATCAAGCATCACTTTCGGTCCAACGAACTTCGCCGATCATGAAAATACTCCTCACCTGCTTCCTCTTGATCAGCGCAACGATCGCCGGTGCCCAGAATAGCCCTGTGATCGCAACGGGTGCCATGCGCAACACGATCTTTCACGGACAGACCGCCGGACTTCTCTCGGTGGATAGCCTGACCAGGCCAGGCATGTACGGACTTGGACCGCTGGAGGAATTGCGCGGTGAATTGCTCCTGTGGGATGGTAACCCTTACGTGGCCACCGTGGATGGACTTGGAGCTATGATCTTGCGCACCGATAGCTCAGTACGCGCACCCTTCTTCGTGCATCAGCATGTGACGGAGTGGTTGCCCGTGGAACTGCCGGATACCGTGCAGGATCTTGCTGGCGTGGATGCGTTCCTGACGACCTGGGCGGCCGGAAGTACCGCAGAGCCTTTCGCTTTCACATTGGTGGGCGCTTTCACACATCTTGCGGTGCATATACTGGATGTTCCTGAAGGAACAAGGATCGCCGGTCCGGATGATATGCGCCCGCACAAGCCGCACTTCGAAACGAATGGCGATGCGCAAGTACTGGGTTTCTTCTCCACGCGTCATCATCGCGTGTTCACGCATCATGATTCGAACATCCACACGCATGCGCTGGCCGTTGATGGCGGCTTCATGGGGCATGTGGAGGAGCTGCGGTTCGCAGCTGATAAAGTGGAGCTGCGGGTGGCACTGATGCGGTGATGCACCAATGTGATGATCATCACGCAGCAGGGTCCCGGCTTTCCGGAACTTTGCATCACCAAACCTCAACAGCCATGAAACCGAACATGGGCAACACCGATCGCATCATACGCATTTTGATCGCTGCGGTGATCGTGATCCTCTATTTCGCCGGTACGATCAGCGGAACCTTTTCGACCGTATTGCTCGTGTTTGCCGGTGTCCTGGCGCTCACCAGTCTCATGGGGTTCTGCCCATTGTACGCACCCTTTGGGATCAAGACCTGCCGTATATGATGGGAAGGATCACTCTGATCGCCTTGGGCGTGGTGCTGGGCGGCATCGCCGGCTGGGCCTACTGGCACCAATGGGGTTGCACCAGCGGCTGCACCATCACCAGCAGCCCGGTGAACAGCACGCTGTACGGTGCATTGATGGGTGGTCTGCTGCTGGACACGTTCCGCAAGGCACCCGCGCATACAGGAAATAAAACTGAAAACAACCAGAACATGCTACGTTCTTTCTTCGGAATGGCTCCCAAGGTGGACCTTCCACAATTGCTTGGAAAAGGGGCTTTGGTGTTGGATGTACGCACACCATCGGAGTTCGCCCGCGGCCATGCGGATGGCTCTATGAACGTGCCGTTGGACCAACTCACACAGAACTTGCACAAACTGCCCAAGGACAAGCCCGTGGTGGCCTGTTGCCAGAGTGGCGGTCGTAGTGCACAAGCCACATCGATCTTGAAGGACCATGGTTTTGATGCCCACAACGGCGGGCCATGGACTCAGGTGCAGGCCAATATGAAATGAGGATGATGAGGATCCTTCAAGGATGGGACGCCATGCGCTGGTTGCGGCTCGCACTGGCGCTGGCGTTCCTCTTCGCAGCGATCGATCGTGCCGAACCCCTGGCCTATGCTGCAGCCATCTTCTTTGGTCTGCAGGCGGTGTTCAATGTTTCATGCTGTGGGGCTGCGTGTGCGCCTGTTGGGAACAAAGGTGGAACGGCACAGAAGATGGAAGAAGTGACCTACGAAGAGATCAAGTGACCATGGAACAGAAGAACAGCTTCAACACGATGATCAATGGCGACAAGCCGGTGGTGGTGGACTTCTACGCCGAATGGTGCGGGCCGTGCAAGATGATGAAACCGATCCTTGATGAATTCAAGGGCATGGTGGGCGACAAAGCCACGGTCCTCAAGGTGGATGTGGATCGCAACCCCGGCGCCGCAGCGGCTTTCGGAGTGCGTGGTGTGCCCACACTGGCGATCTTCAAGAACGGCCAGATGGTCTGGCGCAAGGCGGGTGTCATCAGCGCGGGCCAGCTCAACAGCGCCCTGCAGCCGTTCCTGTAGCGCAGCTCAGGCGTGCCGCTCCGTTCTCGCCGGTGGCTGCCATTTCGCTGTTAAATGCACCTCGATCGTACCGCGTGAAACGATAACGCGCCCCATGCGCTGCAACTGGTGCAACAGCCGCGTGATCACCTCCCGCGGCGAATTCAATTCCGTGGCGATGTCCTGTTGCCGCACCTTCAGCACGTGTGAACCGGTGGCCTGCACCCGTTTCACCAGATAACTCCACAGCTGCTCGTCGAGTTTCTTGAAGGCCACCACCTCGATCGTTTCCAGCAGTTCCGTGAAGCGTTGGGCCTGTGTATCGTTAACGAATCGACGCCATTCGGGATGGATCATCCACTCCTCCATGTAGCGTGCAGGCACCATCAATAGCTCGGCATCCTCCTCCACCACTGCCACCACGCTGCTCGTGCGCCGCGAGCCGGAACAGGTGAGCGACATAGCGCAACTTTCGCCCGGCATGATGTGGTACAGGAAACGCTCGTGCCCTTCATGATCCTGTGCCAGTATGCGCAGACTGC
>JAEZAU010000054.1 GCA_023430325.1 Bacteroidota bacterium
GAAGGCGGAAAGCCCGCAAGCCCTCACCCCCAGCCCCTCTCCCGAGGGGAGGGGTCGCGAAGCGGACTTCCTGCATATTTGGCGCGGACTTGCAGCCGCAGCCGCGCCCTGACAGGGACCCGCCCAACTCGATCAGCGGCAGATCGAATTCAATGATCCGACCCAACGATCACCAGTTTCTTGCTTGACAGGAAATTTCCAGCCGGATCCACTGGAATGACGAAATAGGTCCCAGGCGCCAGGGCAGCCGCATTCAATAAGGCTCTGCTGCCGTTGCCGTCTCCCGTACACATCACTTCAGCAACCATATCACCCATGACATTCTTGATGATCAGTGTTGCGGCCGTGGGGCCCGACCAGATGATATGTACAAGATCACCGATCGCTGGATTGGGAAAGATCTGAAGATCTGATGGAACATCCGGGCAAGGGTTCACATGTATCATTGCTTCCACCATCTCGTCTCCAGAGAGTGGAACCGATCGAAGTTGATAATACGTTGAACCTGGCCGGATCTGACCGTCGCGCCATGTGTAGGACGTTGTCGTAAAGCTGTTACCGGCCGCTGGGATCGTTGCTGCATGCTCCCATTCCTTACCATCGAGGCTGTATAGGATCCGATATTCCACGTTCCCCGACTCACTTCCAGTTGACCATCTGATCTCGTTATGTGCATCGATGCAGTATCCGGAAAGATCGATCAGTTCTATAGGGAGTGGACCACATGCACCCAGATCGACCTTCAAGCTTGGTACTTGTGCATCGTGGATGCCTGCATGATACCAGGATCCGAACATTTGTCCATTGATGCTGGTTGCAGGATGATAACGTACGCGCGTACGCCATGTGGGATGTGACGTACTACCCGGGATGGTTGCGACCATCTGGGTCAACTCCAGGCCGGACAGTCCACTATTGAACCAACCCGGATCTTCCATGTTGATGCCCATTCCACTCGTGATCGGAACACCAGAGAATGGTGGACCATGGCCTTTGATCTCCGTGGCCAAACGCAATTTTCCGCGGCCTGCAGGCGAGCGCGCGAATTGACCTATGCCCCATGCACAACCGGCATCGAACGTATTATTACTGGTCTGAACGGGAGTGGAAAGATCGGATCTGTATTGACGCGTTCTTCGCGTAATTCCTGGGCCGCCATTGCCATAATGAAGTGTTGCACGTCCTTCATTGGCCTGTCCGTTCGTGTAGGATGGTGAGCCGATCAATACATCAGCAAAGCCATCACCGTTCACATCTCCCGCGCCGCTCACCGAAGTACCGAGACCCGCGTTAGACTGGCCACCTGCGACATTCCATGCTGCCGCAGATGCCAGGCCGGATGGCGAACCCAGGTAAAGAAAAGCACGGCCTTCATTGACATAGAACCAACTCGAGAAGGGTGCCCCGACCAGGAGATCGCCATAGCCGTCCCCGTTCACATCACCGGCATGAGCCACGCTATTGCCGAACTGTGCATTCTCTTGATCGTTCTCCAAAACCAGCGAAGGTGCTGCAGCAAGCCCACCCGGTGCACCATGGTAGATGCGGACCAGTCCTTCATTGGCCTGCCCATTGCCTGCGCGTGAAACGGCGACGAATACATCGCTGTAACCATCCCCGTTCACATCACCGGCATAACCTGCGCTGTTGCCGAGTTGCGGTGATCCCGATCCGCCAAAGGCGGACCAGGATATCGTATTCTCAAGACCGATCGCCGATCCATGAACGATGAATGCGGCACCCTCTGTGCTGAACACATTATCATAGAGCGTGGCTCCTATGATCGCATCATCGTATCCATCGCCATTCACATCACCTGCAAGGCCAACAGAGATGCCGAAGAAGCCGTTCATCTGTCCGCCATCCATCATCCAATCCGGTGTGGAAGAAAGCCCCGTTGCCGATCCCAGGAATACATAACAGCGGCCTTCCGCAGTTAGTGTGGCCGTATACATGTAAGCCCCCACGATCACGTCACTAAAACCATCCCCGTTCACATCACCTACTGTGGATACGCTCCAACCTGAGCGAGCGTTGGCCTGATCGCTTTCGAAAGTCCATGCCGGTATGGTGGAAAGCCCTGAAGGGCTGCCGTGATATATGAATGACCGTCCTTCCTGTGTTTGGCCGTTCGAATAATAGGGTGAACCTATGATCACATCACCATATCCATCGCCGTTCACATCGCCGGCCGACCTTGCGCTGAAACCGAAGCGCGCTTCCGCCTGGTCGCTTTCTGCTGTCCATGAAGGAACAGCTGAGAGGCCCGTTGTTGATCCCAGATACAGCGATACTCTTCCCTCACGAATCTGACCATTGGAGAACATCGGTGCACCAACGAGTACGTCACTGAAACCGTCTCCGTTAACATCTCCCGCGCTGGAGACCGATCCACCGAGTCCGGCATCCACTGAATTGCCTTCAATGTTCCATGATGCGGTAGCGGAGGGTACTGCTGTACTTCCATGGAACAACAACACCACACCTTCATTGATCTGGCCATTGTCATAGAACGGTGCGCCGATCACCAGGTCGGCGATCCCATCGCCGTTGACATCACCGGCCGGTGCCACTTTCGCCCCGAGCTCTGCGCCGATCTGCTGCCCTTCAAAAGACCAGTTCGCCGAAAGCGACAGACCTGATGCTGTAGGAGCTCCTCTGAACACACGCACCAGACCTTCAGTGGCCTGGCCATTGGTGTATCGCGGAAGGCCGATCGCCACGTCCGAATAACCATCGCCGTTCAGATCACCAGGACCAGACACGGAGGATCCAGCCTGAGCACTTGCCTGACCGCCGTTATGCGCCCAGGATGGAGCTGCGGCAATGCCGGTAGCGCTACCACGATAAAGCAATGCCTGCCCTTGTTGCGGGAGGGTTCCGCTGAAGAGGGGTGATCCGGCAAGTACATCGGAATAGCCATCGCCATTCACATCTCCCGCGAAGCTGACAGAATGACCCAATCGAGCACCAGCCGCTGCACGAAAGCGTGAAGCTGCCGGGATCGTACCCGGACCGGTGGCTGATCCATGATAAATAAAGATCGCTCCTTCATCGGCCAAAGTGTTATCATAAAGTGGTGCGCCGATAACGATATCACTGAACCCATCGCCATTCACATCTCCGGCCGAGGAAATGGAGGCACCAAAAGATGCTCCTGCTTGATCGCGTTGAAGGATCAACGAAGGAGTGGAAGCAGGTGCGGTGGCGTTACCAAGAAAAACATAGACCACGCCTTCATCGGTCTGTCCTTGATCGAAATGTGGTGCACCGATCAGGATATCGCTGAGATCATCGCCGTTCACGTCTCCCGCAGTGGCAATACTTACACCCATTCGCGCATCGGGCTGATCACTTTCCACCGACCAGCTTGGTACGGCGGGCAGACCGGCGGCACTTCCGAGAAAGAGCATCACACGACCTTCTGCTGTCTGGCCGTTCGTTCTGTCGGGCGAACCGATCAACACATCGCTATAACCGTCACCGTTCACATCTCCCGCAGTAGCCACCGAATAGCCGGCATGTGCACCAGGTTGATCGCCGTACCAGGTCCAATCCGGAGTTATGGAGATACCGGCAGACGAACCCAGGAAAAGGAATACCGCTCCTGCGGCTCCACCGCCGGGATCGAATTCCGGAGCACCGATGAGCAGATCACTGAAACCGTCACCATTGACATCCCCTGCGGTACCGACGCTCGAACCAAATGTTGCGCCTGCTACATTCATCTCCACCGTGGCGTTGGCCGTACTGGACAGAGGATCGATGGTGATCGGATACACCGCCTCCTGATCGTCCACCACGATGATCAGATCGTCGGCGTTCGCCCACATGCGTGCTGGAAGGAACTTCCCTTCAGAGTCCCACGCCTTAAGGCCGTCATAGCGGAATTCGACCTCATGTTCACCCCTCTTGTCGCTGGCACGCATGAATTCTATGGCATCCGGCCCGTCATTGCGAGCAACGAGAGGACCTTCAATGTGCATGTGTACCTCGAGAGCCGCATCTCCGATGGGTCTTTTGTTCACGAGAAAATCCTGGCGCATGCCGTTGCGGTCATTCGTATACCGCATGACGAATTCTCCGTGGTCCACGCGCAATTCACTTCCGTTGGATCGCATCCCCGGCGATCCGTTCGGAACAAGCAGATCGCCGTTCCGGCCAATGCTGCTCAACTCGAAACGCATCGACCAATCAGAATGCTGCGATCTGCGGGCCATGATGAACCCTGATGCATCGAACTGGAAATGAAGATCCTGCTCGCGGTTCGGAGTTTCGAACTGCAAATGACCGCTGGGCTTGATCGCATATTCCAATCGCTCGATCACTTCATACCTCGATGACTGCGGATCATTCCAGGCACTGGCATGTGTTACAGGACCAGCGCTGTCAGAATTCCGGTCACGCACGACATATGACAAGGTGATGAACGAGGTCGCAATGAGCACGATGGCTCCGGCCATCAAATAATAGATCGCTTTGGAGAATGTGCCGTCGTAAGACACCTCTTCGATCTTTCCGGTTCTCTTGGGCTCTCTCATTTCACATCTGTGAAGATGGCCGGTATCAACGACACATCAGATCACGGATGGGGCGGATCGTTGATTCTGAGCTTTCCGGAGTGCTGACCGCCACGGATCTTGGGCGGGAGCCAACCTATACGGACCTATGAACGTCCAATAAAGCGAAAACCTGATGCGGGGTGGGCCCTCTGCCGATCGGACCATTACTGCTACCTTGGCGGCAACTGCATTCGCCTCACATCCAACAATTCGCCCCACCCGATCGGTCATCATCGACCGGTACATCTATTATCGTCATGGCCAAGTTGCAGATCTGTCCGGCACAGCTTCGTGCGCAGCACCTGTCAACGGCTATTGACAGGGTATGTTCTACGAAGAGTCTGATGTGGTGCAGCTCGATCCAAAGCTGCAGGTCGACCGTGGAGTTCCGATCAAGGTCCCGGCGTATGAGGGACGGAACAAGGGTAAGCGAAAGTTCACACTTCACGCCGGAACAGTGCTGATGATCAAACGATACTTCGGGAGATCGCCCTTGCCGATCCGCATGGTCTTCATGTGGGCCATACTGCTTGCGGTGCTATTCGTATTCACATCGTTCATTCACAGAACGAGCATGGGCTCACGCCCCGAACGTTTCGATTGGCTTGCAGTGGCACCCATACCCTTTCTGAATTTTCTGACATGGGCGCTGCTTTTCCCATTGGTCTATATCCTGGTCCAACGCTGGCCGTTGAACACGAAGCCGCTCTGGAGCAAGGTGTTGCTCCATCTGTTGGCCGGGTTCGCATTGGGCACCGTGCAGGAACTGTTCACCAATGCGCTCTATTTGAATTTGCTCGCCTATGCCGGCCGTTTCAGCTGGTCATGGGAGGTGATCGGTGAGGTTTTTCTGCAATTACCGGGAGGTATCCTGCAACGCGCGATGGAATATTGGGTACTTGTGATGATCCTCATGTACGTGGAATCCAGCCGCCAAATGAGCGAGAAAGGCACACTATTGCTAAAACTGCAGAACCAATTACAGGCCGCCGAATTGAGTTCCCTGAAAAAGCAATTGAAGCCCCATTTCCTGTTCAATGCTTTGAATACTGTGAGTTCACTCATGGAAGAAAATGTGGAAGCAGCTCAGGCTGTTCTGGTCAGGCTTAGCGAATTCCTCAGGACGAGCCTGCGCGAAGAGCGCGCGGACAAATTGCCGTTGATCCAGGAGGTAAGCACCGCCAGCCACTATCTGGCTATCGAGTCCGTGCGCTTCAAGGACAGGTTGATGGTGGAGTATTCGATCATGAACGATTGCAACCAGGCCCTTGTGCCGAACTTGATCCTGCAACCATTGGTCGAGAATGCAGTGAAGCATGGTGCCAACACCAGCGATCCGATGATCCATATAGAGATCCGTGCAGAACGTGTAGGCGATAGTTTGAGGCTTTCGGTGATCGATGATGGACGTGGATGCAAGGATGTGGATGCTGCATTGAACAGTGATGGCATCGGGCTCAAGAACGTGAAACAACGGATAGCCTTGATGTATGGGGCAACGGGTGACTTCCGGGTAACGTCAGAAGGTTCACGCGGTTTCAGTGTTGTATTGGAACTGCCTTTTGAAGTTTCCGGCTAAAGAGGCGACGGAATGAACAACATCAGGATACTGGTAGTGGATGATGAACCCGCTGCACGGGCGCGCATCATCCGGTTCCTCGAACTGGACCAGGATGCACGTCTTGTGGGTGAATGCCGCAACGGCGTTGAAGCGATCGAGATCCTGGAACGGGAACCCGTGGATATCGTCTTCCTTGATATTGAGATGCCTCAGGCTAGCGGATTCGATGTCCTGAAGAACATGCGTTCCACACCACGGCCATTCGTCATTTTCATCACTGCACATGACAGGTATGCGTTGAAGGCCTTTGATGTGAATGCGGTGGATTATCTGTTGAAACCGTATGATGAAGAACGCTTCATGAGCGCACTTTCGAAGGCGAAGGAGTTCGTTGAAATGCGCAACAGCAAGCAACTCGCCGGCCGTTTGATCGACATGGTGCAACAACATGTTCGCACCCAGAAAGATCATGCAGAGGAAATGGTGATCAAGGAGAAAGGCCGTTCCTACCACGTAAAGATGAAGGATGTGCTGTTCGTGCGGGCCGAAAGCAACTATTTGATCCTGCAGACAAAGGACAGGCATTACCTCTTGAGGATGACCTTGAACATGCTGGAGACCGAGGTGGATCCGAAACAATTCCTTCGGATCCATAGAAGCTATATGGTGAATTTCGCCCATGTACGTGGTGCACGTTACAGCGGCAATAATGAGTTCATGTTCACCATGAGCAACGGCCAGCATCTGCTCAGCGGCAGAAGCTATCGCGATCAGGTCTCGGAAGCTCTGTCAAAGCGCTGAACACATTATGCGTTCGTAAGATCCCGATAATGGCACCTCATGGACCAAAGGTTCTATTGATCGGATGGGGCCAAGTGTTGAGTATGATGCCAATGATCTGGCTTCGTTCACTGTAATTCTGAACTTTGCCGAAACACTTCAACGCACATGCGATCGTATCTCCTCTTCTATTCGTTCTGTCTTGCGATCCTGGCCTTCTCCCAGGATCCGATCGAGCGTTATTATCCGTTCCCTGGAGCACTCGGAAGCCAGGGAGGTATCAGTGACAATGATGGAGGGCTGATCCATGTTGCAAGCCATGAAGGTGACATCACCGTGATGCGTACATCGTCGGATGGTGAAGTCCTTTGGGCGAATACCTATCCGTTCTTCACCGAAGAAGGATTGTACGGCCCAGGCCTGGTAACAACGAGTGAAGGGATCTTCGTGGTCGGTTTTACCATGGGTGCCGGAACACAAGCGCGCGATGGCCTGTTGCTGCATCTTGATATGGATGGCGCCCTACTGGCCACCAAACGGTATGATGTGGCCGGTGGATCGAACGCGTTCCATTCGGTAAATCCGACCTCGAACGGTTTCATCATTGCTGGCCGCAGCCAGCCAGGCACAACAAGCTACGATATGCTGATCACCGCCTTTGATGCCAGTGGCGAAATGCTTTGGTCACGCAGCTATGGAAGCAACGAATGGGATTGGGGCTACGAGGCGATCCAGCTTGCAGATGGCGGTTATGCGCTCGTGGGTTATGGAGATGGACTGGCCGCACAGACCCGCGCATACGTAGTACGCACCAATGCTGCTGGCGATGAGCTCTGGGCCCGCAGTATCGGGAACGGCCCTGCCGATGAAGGTTACACCATCGCGGAAGATGCAGCTGGCGATCTGTATGTGGGTGGACGCACGTTGGGCATGGGCGTTCCGTCCCCTCACGTTTCCGGTTTCATCACCAAGCTCAATTCATCGGGTGCACACCAATGGACACGGGTATTACCGAATTCGATAGAGGTGGCCGATCTGCAGATCACTTCCGGGAAGATCGCCTGGATCGCCCGTCCGCAATTCATTCCTGGAGCACCGGGTAATTACGATATCGCATGGGGCGAGATCGATCCTGACGGGAATGCGATCCATACCAACATTTACGGACGCGCGGCCAATGACAATGTGATGTCGATGGTACCGAAGAGCGGCGGTGGCTGGTATTTGATGGGTTCCACCAACAGTCATTCGCAAGGTCATGCTTTCTTCACCATGGAGATCGATGCTGCCGGTACCGCCGGGTGCGTAGGCGATGAATGGGATATCGAATGGCAGGTTTTCAGTGCCGATGTACTTCCATTCACCAGTGTCTACGCAGAAGGCGCTACCGGGAACGATCTTCAATTCGGCACCGTGGATGCCGGGCTGGTGGCCGTGAACCCGTGCTGCGCGCTTACCGCATCCTTCACGGCAGAACAGAGCACTTCCGATCCCTATACATGGACCTTCACGAACACATCGATCGGTGATGGCACTTATACCTGGGACCTGGGCGATGGCACCACCAGCACCGAAACTTCCGTTACCCACACTTTCGATGGCAATGGAAGCATGGTCATTTGCCTTACCATGACCGGCGATTGCGGTACTTCCGAATCGTGTTCCACCATCGACATCTCAGTTGGGTTGAACGAGCTTCAACAGATATCCCTGAACGCATATCCGGTACCTGCCGATCAACAGATCTTCCTCTCCGGAAATAGTGCCCCTATCTCCGCGATCACCGCGATCGATGTTCACGGACGCCGGATCATGATCCCGCATTCGTCACAACACGGGAACGTAACTGTTCTCAATGTTGAAAGCCTTGCAGCAGGTTTCTACACAGTGGAATTGCATTTGGTCTCAGGACAAAAAGCGAACGTACGTATCACAGTTGCGCACTAGGATCACGTGAGCAGATCATCTTCAATATGGACCGATCGGATCCCTGCCTTGCCGGCACGGATGCGATCGGTCCTGTTGTCGTTTCTGCTCTTCACCTTTTCCCAGATCACCTCAGCACAGGAGATCTGTGACAATGCGATCGATGATGATGGCAATGGCCTGATCGACCTGAACGACCTGAACGGTTGCCCGTGCGATGCCGTACTTCAGTTGCCGACGTTGATCACCAACGGATCATTCGAGGATCTCAATTGCTGTCCTGAAGGAGTAAGCCAAAGCCCCTACGATTACTTGAATTGTGCAACGGGCTGGGTAGATTATCTGGAGACCGCTACTGCGGATTATTTCAACACCTGCAATTACTTCCCAGCATCGGTCCCTGACCCCCTCCCCACCGGCGGATCGGGCGCTGTAGGCATGGGTATCGCTTCATCACCGGGAACCAGTTATTATGAATTCATTGCGCAATGTCTGCCGGCACAGATGCAAGCCGGGCAGACGTATGAGTTCGGTTTCAATGTTGCATCGATCCGAAGGTTCCTGGGCACCTACGCCGATATCACTTATCCGATCAATTATGGTCCAGTGGATCTTGCGATCTATGGGTTCGCCTCGTGCCCGATATTGCCCTACGACCTCGGCTTGCCGGCCAACATCTGTATGACCGATCTGGGTTGGACACAACTCGGCCAGGTCACCTATGTACCAACCGAGAATTGGGAACAGGTCTCATTCAGTTTCGTGGCTCCCTTCGATGTTCAGGCGATCGCTTTCGGGCCCACCTGCCCCACGCCAGCGGATTATACCATGGGCAATCAAAGCTGGCCCTATTTCTTCTTCGACGACTTCATCCTTGAGCCGATCGTTCTTGCGATCGAGACCGAAGGTGACATCTGCACCGATGATCTTGTATTGACAGCAACACCTTATGATGCCACGGCCGCTCAATATCAATGGTATTTCAATGGTGTAGCGATCATTGGTGAGACCGATCAGGAATTGCACGCCTCTGCCTTGGGGTTGATGGACGGGATCTATCAGATCAGAGCCTGGAACGCCACGGATTGTGTGGTAGCTGCAGATACGATCGAAGTGGAATGGCCGGAGCCGGACCTTACTGCAACGCCTCTTTCCGGATGTGCTCCGCTGGAGGTCACCTTCACGAATACGACAGCCACACCCATCGGTACAAGCAGTTGGGATCTGGGCGATGGAACGATCATCAATGCAACGAACGTGATCCACACTTACACCGATCCGGGTTGGTATGATGTCACGCTTTCTATCACTTCTCCGGAAGGTTGCGTGAAGGATTC
>JAEZAU010000116.1 GCA_023430325.1 Bacteroidota bacterium
CCGATCCAGGTAAGAAGACGCCGGTTTTCGTTCGTTTCTCCACGGTGGCCGGGTCGCGCGGATCGGCCGATACGGTACGTGATGCGCGCGGATTCGCCACAAAGTTCTATACGGAGGAAGGCATCTATGATCTGGTGGGCAACAACATGCCGGTCTTCTTCATCCAGGATGGCATCAAGTTCCTGGACCTCGTACATGCCGTAAAACCCGAACCGCACAACGAGATCCCACAGGCATCGGCCGCACACGACACGTTCTGGGATTTCATCTCGCTCATGCCGGAAAGCGCACATATGATCATGTGGGTGCTTTCCGATCGGGCCATTCCGCGATCGTTCCGCATGATGGAGGGATTCGGCGTGCACACGTTCAGGTTCGTGAACGAAGAAGGCAAAGGCACTTTCGTGAAACTTCACTGGCGGCCGGTGCTCGGATCGTTCTCGCTCGTATGGGATGAAGCACAGAAACTTGCGGGCAAAGATCCTGACTGGTTGCGCCGGGATCTTTGGGAGGCGATCGAAAAGGGCGACTATCCGGAATTCGAGCTGTGCATACAGGCCGTGGATGAGGCCGACGAACATCTTTTCGCCTTCGATCTGCTCGATCCCACCAAGATCATTCCCGAAGAGCTCGTGCCGCTGGAACCGATCGGAAAGATGGTGCTCGATCGCAATCCCGATAACTTCTTCGCTGAGACCGAACAGGCTGCGTTCCATCCTGGCAACGTGGTGCCGGGGATCGATTTCACCAACGATCCGCTGCTCCAAGGCCGGTTGTTCTCTTACGTGGATACGCAGATCAATCGTTTCGGCAGCAAGAACTACCCGGAGTTGCCGATCAACCGGCCGGTGGTGCCGGTTCACAACCACCAGCATGGCGGTTTCATGCGCCACACGATCAATAAGGGACGCGTGAACTATTCACCCAACAGTCTTGGTGGCGGCTGTCCTTTCATGGCTTCGGCGAAGGAAGGCGGATACGTGCATTACCAGGAGAAGGTGGATGGCCACAAGATCCGGGAGCGAAGCGAAAGCTTCAAGGATCATTTTTCACAGGCTACACTTTTCTGGAACAGCATGAGCAAGCCGGAAAAAGATCATATCGTGTCGGCCTTGCACTTCGAATTGGGAAAAGTGGACAGCAAGGAAGTGCGCGAGCGCATGGTGAACGAGATCCTCGCCAACATCGATCAAGAGCTGGCCACGCGCACCGCTGAAGGGATCGGGATCGATCCGCCACAGGGATCCGCGAAAGGATCTGAAAAGGCCGCGGCGAAAGGAAAGAGCGTCGATGATTCACCAGCATTAAGCCTCGATCGGAAGAAAAAAGCTCAAGGCATCAAGACGAGAAAGGTCGCCATACTGATCGAGGACGGATATGAACATCACCAGGTAACCGCGTTGCAGGCTGCGCTGGAAGCAGAAGGCGCTCAGTCGGAGATCGTATCGAGGTTCAAGGGAAAACTGAAGAGTGCCGACGGCGGCGAGATCGAAGTGGACAAAAGCCACATCACCACCGCTTCCATCATGTACGATGCGGTCTTCGTTCCGGGTGGAAGCGAAAGTGTGGAGAAGATGAAGAAGCTCGGCGATGCGCTTAATTTCGTGAACGAGGCCTTCAAGCATTGCAAACCGGTCGGCGCGATCGGTGAGGGGATCGATCTGTTGAAGGCTTCAAGCATCCAGGGCACTTTCGCGGAGATGAAGGATCAGGTGCTCTCAACGGATGGCGTGGTCACCTGCACCAAGTCCGACCATCAGGAGTTCATCAAGGAATTCATTGCGGCGATCGGAGAACACCGGCATTGGGGAAGAGAAGAGAAAATGATGGTGCCGGCGTGAAGGTCGATCGGCTTTCATTCTGATCCGGTCTCGACGGATGGAAAGGCATGGATCCCACCTGGCTGAAGCTGCTCAGCCATGGTGGGATCGCTCATTTGTTGAGGTCAAGCGGCGGCAGGATCTCACCGATCACCCAGCCATCGGAACACGTTCAAGATGAATTCACGGTTCTGCTCCGCGCCCTTCGCGTGGAATCCCATCTTCTCCCTCCCATATCGCTGGGCGGTGAACATGGCCGCTTCGCCGAAGACAGCGATACGGCCTTTGCCGAATTCGATCAAGGCGCCTTGCAACAGGCCTGTAGCCGGGGACTTTTCACCGAGCCGATCGCCTTCCAAAGTTTGCAGCGACCAATCCGAATTCATCACCAATATCGGGATGTGCGGAATGCTTTCAATGGTGAATGCCGAACCACCGAACGTACGCACTTGATCGATGTCCTTGGTGATCGGATGTTCCATGAGGCCTTTGCCTTTCTTGAAGATATCGGCATCCTTATCAGAAGCATAAACGTTCTGCCAGCGAATGCCAAAGGACGAAGCGAGATCCATCACGGCCAACGGAAATGGCGCATGGTCGGCGATCAGGAGAAGTGATCCACCGCGCTCAACGAATGTCTTGATCGCCTTTATTTCTTTCCGATCGAATGCATCCTGATCGTTGATCGGATAAGCATTGGAGATGACCAGGACATCGATGTTGCTCAAGGTGTCTTCGATCGAACCTGCATTTCCATCGTTCACCATGAAACCGTCGTTCCGAAGGAGTGATGCGAATGGTCCGTACCGATCGGAAGCCGTATGGAAATTGGCATGTGCTGTATCGATCACCACCACCGGACCCTCACCGATCTCATAAGCCGGTCGCAGAACGGAAACATCCGCATCGAGATCGGTGACCTGCTGCTGGGCATTGCATCCGCAGATCAAGAGAAAGTTCGATAACAGGATCAAGACCACTGGCCGCATGAAGCAAGTCTATTGAAACTATCCATCAACGGTCCACCTGGAAGTATGAATGGTTGGGAAATATGCGGTAACTACTGGTTATTTTGCCCTTTTTCAAGGGCTGAATGTCTTACACATTCACTCGTGACAAGATCCTGCGCTCATACCTGAGCTGCGGTTCACCGAAATTCAGAAGTACACCCCGTTCAATACCGGTCGCCTTCAAGTAATTCAAGATCTGCGCCTC
>JAEZAU010000157.1 GCA_023430325.1 Bacteroidota bacterium
GCTGTAACCTATGATTGCCTCGGTGTAGCGAACGGATCGGCATTGCCCGGAACGGCGTGCAACGACAACAACGCGAACACCGGCAACGACACCTGGAACAACAACTGCCAATGCATCGGCCAGCCGATCGATTGCGCGGGTGTGGCCGGTGGGAACGCGCTTCCGGGAACATCTTGCAACGATGGAAACAGCAGCACGATCAACGATACGTGGAACAGCAACTGCCAGTGTGTGGGAACGGCTGTAACCTATGATTGTCTCGGCGTAGCGAACGGATCGGCATTGCCCGGAACTGCTTGTAACGACAACAACGCGAACACCGGTAACGACACCTGGAGCAACAACTGCCAATGCATCGGCCAACCGATCGATTGCGCGGGTGTGCCCGGTGGGAACGCGCTTCCGGGAACGTCTTGCAACGATGGAAACAGCAGCACGATCAATGACACCTGGAACAGCAACTGCCAGTGTGTTGGAACGGCTGTCACCTATGATTGTCTCGGCGTAGCGAATGGATCGGCAATGCCTGGAACGGCGTGTAACGACAACAACGCGAACACCGGAAACGACACCTGGAACAACAACTGCCAATGCATCGGCCAGCCGATCGATTGCGCGGGTGTGGCCGGTGGGAACGCGCTTCCGGGAACGGCTTGCAATGATGGTAACAGCAGCACGATCAATGATACGTGGAACAGCAACTGCCAGTGCGTGGGAACTGCTGTCACCTATGATTGTCTCGGCGTAGCGAATGGATCGGCATTGCCTGGAACAGCGTGCAATGACAATAACCCGAATACATTCGGTGATGTCTGGAATCAGAACTGTGAATGTCTGGGGTTAAGCATGGATTGCAGCAACACGCTGGGGGGTAACGCCTTCATCGATCAGTGTGGAACGTGCGCGGGTGGGAATACCGGGATCGTTCCCGATGCCGATCTGGATGCTGACGGCATCACAGATTGCTTCGATAATTGTACCGATGTACAGAATGACCAGCAGTCCGACGTGGATCAGGATGGCGTAGGTGATGCATGCGATAACTGCGTGTGGATCTATAATCCCGATCAGCAGGATGACAACGGGAACTTCATCGGCGATGCGTGCGAACTTTTCTTCATGGGCATCAATGAGGGACAGAGCGATGACACGTTCGCCTTCCATCCGAATCCATCCCTTGGCACAACGTACCTCACCTGTGATCTTGACCAAGCCAGATCGATCCGATTGCATGACATGGCCGGCTCATTGATCATGGAATCACCTTTGATGAAGCGCTTCGAACTGGATCATCTGCCGCAAGGCATCTATATGGCCATCGCGCTCGATGCGGAAGGCAGACCGCTGGCGCACACCCGGTTCGTGAGGCAGTAAGCGGTACCGGGGAAAAGAAAGGCCTCTCGAAAGGGGGGCCTTTTCATTTCATGTGGCCAGGATGCAGAGGATGCGATAAAGTTCCTCATCCAGCACCTTCTCTTTCTGGATCGCATCCTGAAATGGCGTGTATGCGATGGATCCGTTCACCACACCGATCATCACGTTCTTCTTACCAGCGATCAGTGCTTCCACGGCGGCCACGCCACTGCGGCTTGCAAGTACGCGATCGTTCACCGTGGGCGATCCACCGCGTTGCATATGGCCGATCACCGCCACACGCATGTCGTAGTGCGTAAAATGTTCCTTCACCTTCCGGGCGATCTCGAACGCATTGCCTTCTTCATCACCTTCTGCCACCACAACAATGCTGGAGGATTTGCTCTGCGCGGCCGTTCTCAATGCATCCACAAGTGCATCAATACCCTGGAGCTTTTCTGGCAACATCACATATTCGGCACCACCGGCCACAGCACTAGCCAGTGCGAGATAACCGCTGTTGCGCCCCATCACCTCAACGAAGAACAGCCGGTCATGTGATGAGGCCGTGTCCCGTATCCGGTCTATCGCTTCGATCGCTGTGTTCGCCGCAGTGTCCGCTCCGATGGAGATATCCGTGCCGGCCACATCATTATCGATCGTTCCGGGTAGCCCAACACAGGACACACCATGTTCGGCATGCAGCTTCAAGGCACCTGCAAATGTTCCATCACCGCCGATCAGCACCAGGGCCTCGATGCCATGACGGTCCAGAGTAGCCTTTGCGCGCTGTCTTCCCTCAGGGGTGCGGAATTCTTCACTTCTGGCCGATCTGAGAATGGTGCCGCCCCGTTGAATGATGTTGCTCACGTCGCGTGGTCCCAGCTCCCTGGTGCGATCATTGATCAGACCATCATAGCCACCGAGAATGCCAGTGACCTTAAGGCCGTTCACGTTCGCAGAGCGCACCACCGCACGGATCGCGGCGTTCATGCCAGGGCTGTCCCCCCCTGAGGTCAGCACACCGATATGGCCCAAGGTCTTCATCGTTGGATAACGATACTGCCGGCATGTTCCCTTGAGGCAGCGGACTTTCCTATGAAGATCACCTCATATCTACCCGCTGGCACTGCCGACACATCGATCCATTGAGCGGCATCGGAAACTTGTGAACGATGCACTTCTTTTCCGCTGATGTCATAGATAGCTACGGAACCAACCTCCTTTCCAGTGAAGAGTTGGAATCCATTTTCTACGAGCGAAGGCCGTAACAAGCTGGCGGAGAGAAACGCTGGATCGGTGATGCCCAGGGTGCTTTCATCCGTCCAGTATGCATCCATCAGAGCGCCGATGTACAACCGGTCGGATGTTTCATGAAAAGTATTCTGGTTCTGTTGATCGAGGGATGAAAGACCATCAAGAAATTGCGAATACGATAGACCCAGATCGAAGGAACGATAGGTCTGTGATGCGAATTGGCTGCCGACCACTGCGTAGACCACTCCTTGGAAATAGGCAAGTTCAGCGCGTACGGGATTGGTACTTATTCCTGTTGCAGGCGGACTCCAACTTCCGCCTTGATCGTCGGAATACAATGCACCGAAGCTGGTGATCACGATCAACCGGTCATCCACCGCCTGCACCGCATAAGTGGTGTAGTTCGAATTTGGAATGCTCTGCCAGCTGAAAGCAAGATCGCTCGAACGGAAGAGACCCACACTGGTGGCTGCGAAAAGGATCCCGTCCAAGATGGTGATATCCTGTACCGACATGTTCGTGCTCATTCCCGAATGGCCCATGGACCAATTGATGCCCCCATCGCTACTGCGGAATATGCCGCCACCATCGGCGATCGTTCCAGAAAAGACCGCGAGGTCCACACCATTGAAATGAAAGAATTCACGTGCCGATTGGGGGCTCTGTGGAATACCCGCATTTGAAGGTGTCCATGTTGCCCCTTCATCCACCGATCGGTATATGCCTGCGTTATGACCTACAAGGAGCACATCGCCACTGGTGGCTATTGCACGCACGCCAGTGGTGTTCGGCAGTCCGTTGTTCATCGGTATCCAACTTCCACCATCATCATCCGATCTGAGGATCCCCGAACCGATGCTCGATACATAAATGGCACCGTTCAGGGTGGTGATCGTTTGAACGGATGATCCAACGTTCATGGGCTGCCATTCCACCTGTGCGGTGATCTGGAGGTGCGCTGACAGAATTGCGATCAGAAGAAGGAGGCGATATTGCATGCGGCGCAAAAATAGCTTTGGCCATCCTCAACATCGCGATGGCGCTGGCACATCCATCAATGATCTTATGATGTCCTGCGGTGGTGACCGGTTAACTTCGTGCCGCCGGCCCATGGCATTCTGCGCGCGACTCGTTCGATCCTTCCTAATGTATTTCGGTTGCATGGGTGTGGCATTGGCACAGACCGATTGCGATCTCATGCTCAGCGGGCAGGTGATCGATGACCATGATCGAACACCCCTTTCGTTCGCAGAGATATTTCTTCCCGATCAGGGAACCGGTGCTGTTTCAGGGGAGGATGGCAGTTACAGGATCGAAGGGCTTTGTCCCGGCACATACCGGGTTCGTGTGATGCATCTGGGTTGTGAGCCGATAGAGCGTACGATCGAGTTGAAGAAGAGCCTGGTGATGAACTTCCGTTTGGAGCATCATCATGAAGAACTGAGGGAGCTTGAAGTGATCCGCGAGAGGCCCGATGAGAATGTGGGGCACAGCCAGGTGGAGGTGGACCGTTCTACCATGGAGAAGACCGCTGGATCGGATATCGCCACCATGTTGATGGGCATCAGTGGAGTGAATTCGATCCGCACCGGACCTACCATTGCCAAACCTGTCATACACGGAATGTTCGGGAACCGCATTCTGCTTTTGAACCAGGGCGTGCGCCAGGAAGATCAGCAATGGGGCACCGAGCATGCACCGAACATCGATCCCTTCTCGGCCGATCGGTTGACCGTGGTGAAAGGTGCGGCTGCCGTGCAGTATGGTTCAGATGCCATGGGCGGTGTGGTCATCACCGAACCCGTTCAACTGCCACGCGATCGCGGCGTGGCCGGTGAATTCCGTGCGGGTGGGCAGACCAATGGGAGGGGAGGCAATGGCGCGATGTTGCTTCAGGGAGGATCGGAGAAATTGCGCGGCTTCGGATGGCGCCTTCAGGGCAGCGGCAGGCTGCTCGGCGATCAGCAAGCACCCGCATATGTGCTCAGCAATACGGGACTTCGCGAGGCGGGTGGCTCCGCATCGATCGGCCTGCAGCGCATACGTTGGAAGAGCGTGATCTATTACAGCTATTTCCAGCGTGATCTCGGTATCCTGAGGGCTGCGCACATTGGAAACCTCACCGATCTGCAACTCGCGATAGCACGGCAGGAGCCTTGGACCGTTTCGCCATTCACCTATGCCATTGAAGCGCCGCGGCAGAGTGTCGTTCATCATCTGCTCAAGGCCGAGTCATCCTATTTTGTTACCGATCGTGGCCAGATGGTGATCACGTATTCCTATCAGAATAACGCCAGGCAGGAATTCGATCGGCGTAGAAATGCGCTGATGGACGTTCTTGCGCTGGACCTGGATCTGCTGACACACACGGGAGACATCATCTACAAGCATTGGATCGGTAAGAAGCTCCATGGAAAGATCGGTGCCAATGTGCTTTACCAGGAGAACGTGAATCTTTTCGGTACGGGCATACGGCCATTGATACCCAATCATGTCCGCAGTTCCATCGGCGCTTTCGTGCTGGAACATTACCCATTGAGCGATCGGCTTGAATTGGAAGGCGGCTTGCGCATGGAAAGTGCGTCTCTCGATGTCTACCGGTTCGATGAAAATGACGTCTGGCGCCACACGCAACATTCATTCTTCAACAATGCGATAAGCGGCGGCGCCAACTGGAAGATCAATGACCGGTGGAAGGCACGCGCAAATTTCAGTACGGCATACCGGCCGCCCCATGTGAGCGAATTGTACAGTGAAGGCCTTCATCATGGTGCAGCCGCAGTGGAGATCGGCGATCGCTCATTGAAGAACGAACGCTCATTGAAGGCGGTGGCGGAGATCGAGGCGGTCTTCTTGAAAGAGCGTCTTGGGATGGAGCTCACGGCATATCACGACATCATCAGCAATTACATCTATCTGCGGCCCGGAGGCACCTTGCTCACGATCCGTGGAGCTTTTCCGGTCTTTACGCATGTGGCCACCGATGCCCGGTTGATAGGTAGTGATCTTTCATTACGCTACAGATTTTCCAAGGCATGGAGCATCCATATGCAGGCATCGGTGGTTCGCGGCGATGACCTGCTCGCAGGAACTCCGTTGTACCTCATGCCATCGGACAGGTTCCGATCCTCCATTCGCTATGAGCGTGAGGGATCGGGCAAGTGGCGTGATCTCCAGATCGAGGCTGGTCTCATCCACGTGGGGAGACAATTTCGTTTCCCCGAGCAGATCGATCTGATGGATCCACCTGCGGCCTACGGGCTTCTCAATGTAAGCGCATCAATGACAAGGCCGATCGGGAAGAACGAACTTCGCATCGGTATCGCCGCCAACAACTTATTGGATACATCCTATCGCGATCTGCTCGATCGGTTCCGTTATTATGCGGATGCCAGCGGACGCGACGTAAGTTTCTGGCTGCGCTACAGTTTTGGCGATCGCAAGTGATCAGCCTTTGAATTCCGAAGGAAAACGGCTTTTCAACTTTTCAACGTCAGCTTCCACCTTCCGCTTCTGTTCGTCCTTGAACGTGGCAATTCGTTCGCTAAGGCCAGCATCGGATGTGCCGATGATCTGTGCTGCCAGTATACCTGCATTGCGCGCTCCGTTCATAGCCACGGTGGCCACGGGAACTCCTGACGGCATCTGTACAATGGAGAGGAGCGAATCCCAACCATCGATCGAATTGTGGGATCTTACGGGAACACCGATAACTGGCAGGGTGGTCAATGAGGCCACCATTCCCGGAAGATGTGCAGCGCCACCAGCGCCGGCAATGATCACTTTCAATCCGCGCTTTTGTGCCGATCGTGCGTAGCTGAACATCCTTTCCGGTGTGCGATGAGCGCTCACCACGGTAAGTTCGAACGGTACTTCCAGGAGCTTGAGGATCTCCGCTGCTTCGTTCATCACTTCCAGATCGCTGGAGCTACCCATGATGATGCCAACCATTGTTACGCTTATATGTCCGCGAAGGTGCGAGATCCTTCCGAATGGATCATGCTTCCGTGGCTTCCCTGGCCGGTACCACCCTGCAATGGACACGCGTAACGGCAATGCCCTGGTCCAGTTCATGATGTGAACCGCCTGTTACGGTGATGTGCCCCATCTTGCGGCCGTTGCGGGTCTCGTGTTTTCCATACAGGTGTACGAAGGTCCCCGGCAGATGCAGGATATCATCGGCTCCGCGCAGCTCGGGAGTTCCGTTGCCACCTTCGCCGATCAGGTTGATCATGGCCGCATGTGCATGAAGCTTCGTATCTCCCAACGGCCAACCCATATATATGCGCAACAGTTGATCGAATTGCGAACTTGAACAGGCTTCCATGGTATGGTGCCCGCTGTTATGCGCGCGGGGCGCTGTCTCGTTCACCAGCAACTCCCCAGCGTTCGTCAGGAACATTTCCACCGCATAGATCCCTGGGGCATTGAAAGCGGCTGCCACCTTCTTCGCAAGCTGTTGCGCTTGGGCCGAGGTCCGGGCATCGATCCGCGCGGGTGCCCGCAGATGGTCCACCAGATTATACCGCTGATCGAAGACCATTTCCACCGGATCGTAGGTGACCAAAGTGCCCTTGTCATTGCACGCGACCATTACGGCAAGTTCCATTTTCAGATCCACCTTCTTCTCCAGCACGCATGGCCATTCCTGTTCAGGTGGAATGTCATCGATCGCATCAATGGCACGAACACCTTTACCGTCATATCCACCGCTTCTTGTCTTCAGGAAGGCAGGTAACAGATCGGGATGGTTCCGCACTTCATCAATGTCCGTCACGAGGGCGAATGGCGAAGTGGGAATGTCATGCCGGACGTAGAATTGCTTCTGCAGGCCTTTGTCCTTGATGATCGCAAGCACAGTGGGGTCGGGGATCACGCGTTTTCCCATCGCCTGAAGGTCGGCCAATGCTTCAGTGCTCACGTGTTCGATCTCTATGCCCACCACATCCGCATCACGCGCGAATTCGATCACTGCTTCCATGTTCTGGATATCCCCCTGCACGAACCGGTGTGCAAGGCGGAAGCATGGCGCATCGGGGTCGGGGTCCATCACGTGAACTTCAACGTTGTAGCGAAGGCTGTTCTCAATGAACATGCGGCCCAACTGGCCTCCTCCCAGGATCGCGATCTTGCGTGATGACATCAGGGCAAAGGTAGCCCGATGTGTGAAGGGTCATTTCCGTCGGCGGCCGCCCGAAGCTCTTTTGCTCTGCACGAAGCGTTTCCCGATCGATAATTGAAAGCTGCGGTTGCGCGGGAAGATCTTCTCGTCATCCTTCATGATCGGTACAATGCCGCTGTAGTATCGGAAGGTAAGATCGGTGCCGCGTCTTCCATCGATGGCGATGCCGATGCATGTTCCGATGTCCAATGGCTTGAAGCGATCGGAGATGGTATTGATATTGCCGTTGTTGAACTCCGTTGCCAGGAACAGATAGCCGATCTGCGGACCCGCCTGTATGTTGAGCCGCCGGGTAAGGAAATATTTGGCCAAGATCGGAAGCTGTACGTTGGCGGTCCTCAACTCGCTTCGTTCACCATCGGTGCCGAGCACACCGGTACCCAGCGTGGAGAGCAGAAGCTCGGGCTGCAGATCGAACCTGGGGCTGAGAGAAACTGGAGCGTAGCCGCCAATGGTAATGCCGGGGATGAGCGTAGTGCGCAGGTTCGCCGCATGGAAGCTGCTCATATGCGGACCACCCTTCAGGCCATAGCTCGGCCGTTGGGCCAGGAGAGGTCCAGTGAACAGAAGGAAAGAGGCTGTCAGGATAAGGATCGACCGCCACATGTGCAATGCATTACGGCTTTTATACGCGATCTAATGGCCGGGGTTGCAAAAAGAAGGACCGGCCATGCGGCCGGTCCTTCCAGAATAACCATGTCATTTCAATGAACGACAACGAAAGGCGCCCGGCCAAGTTCATTCCCATTCTTGACCTGTAGGAAATAGGTGCCAGCATGGAGCGTAGATGTATCGATCAACGATCGATCCGAGGTGGAGCGGCCGCTGTTCACCAGGCGTCCTTGCGGATCGACCATGGTCCATTCAGCACCTGCCGGCAACAACACAGTGAGTTGCTGGTCCGCAGGATTCGGGAAGAGCCTGATGGTCGAGGTCAGGCCAGTGCCAACGGCGGTGGATTGTTCAATGAACACCGTGTAATCCTCGGTCTCGCCGTACGCGTAGCTGAAACATGGATCTGAGGGCGATGGTTCACCGTTCAAGTGGTACACACCACGCACACGCAAACGAGTTTCTCCCAATTCGGCGGATACGGGAACAATGAAGTTGATGTTCTCCGACTGATATGCCGTGGTGGTCGCGAACTCGCCCAGTTTCTCGGAAGAGCCGAATGATCCATCCTGATCATAGTCGATCCATGCAGCGTAATTGTCTTCTTCATAGGCGCCGCTTTCGATCGTGATCATATGTTCCGCGCCGCGCACAAGGGAAGTGGCCAGCGCCGTGTGATCGACGTAAGTAGGACCACCGGCACTGCCTGAGTTCTGGTTATCGATGCTCCCCAGCTCCACGCCATTGATGAAATCACCATCCGTAGTACCCTCTTGTGATCCGGGAATGCAATATCCGCTGCCGCCCAGGATAGTTATTCCATAATCCTCGGTCTCGCCCCAGGTGTAATTGTAGCACGGATCGGCCGGTTCGGGGTCACCATCTTCAATGAACACACCACGTACACGCATGCGCGTAGTGCCCAAAGCCGCATCCATGGGTACGGAAAAGGTGAAGTCCATCCATTCATTGATGGAAGTGTTCTGAAATTCCCCAAGCTTCTCGCCAGTTTCGAAGGTCTGGTCCTGATCGAAGTCGATCCAGACCGCGAAATTGTCACCCGGCGATGCACCATCACCAGCCCATGTGCCGCTCTGGATGTTCACCGTATATGAACTTCCCTGGGCCAGCTGCGTGGTATGCGCTGCACTGTAGTCGGTATAAGGGGGCGCCGTAATACCGCCGGTGTTCGTATTGTTGATGGAACCCAGTTGAACGGCGTTGATGAAATCGCCATCGGACGTACCCACAAGTGCCGTGGGAATGCAGTATGCTCCGGGGTTGACACCTCCGCAACCCGGCGAGCTCAACAAGCTGCTGCGCACACCTTGCAGGATATTTCGCATGTAGCTGCTCTGTTGCGTGGTGTACATCACCGGACAGTTGCTGTAATCCATGAAGTTCTCATACTGAGTGAGCACGCTGCAGTTCAACAAGCTTGTATTGGCGCAGGAGAATGTCGGTTCATCAGTGTTCGGCGTATCGGTGAAACCATCGTCACTGCTGCAACCACCATCGCCCCATGGATGATCAAGGCCGAAATAATGACCGATCTCATGGGTGGCCGTGCGGCCGCTAACACCGTAGTCATAGTCCACCACAAGGCCATCGATCGAAGAGCCGACAACACCACCGACCGGGAGATACGCATAGCCTACTGTGATGGCGCCTCCGCTCGCTCCGCTGGTGATGTCACAGATCCAGATGTTGAGGTAGCTCTCAGGATCCCAGGCCGGGCTTCCCAACGGTGCTGACTTCATATCATCGGTCTGCGTATCCGGGTTGAACCAGGTGTCCGTGGTCTGTACGCGTACGATGCCGGTGGTAGGGTTGCCGTTCGGATCGGTGGTAGCGAGACAGAACTGGATGTCAGGGTTGCCGATGCTACCGGTGAAGGCGGGACGCACACCGCTGATATCAGGATTGGTCTGCGAAAAATCCTCGTTCAAGGTGGCGATCATGTTCATGATCGACGCTGTGGGGACGTTCTCCGCGGAGGTGTTCCACACCACGTGAACAACTACAGGTACTGTCAGTGTTCCACCGCCGCCGCCACGACTGTCCATTGGTGGCAGGGATCCCTGAATATTCGTTGAAAGACCTTGCTGTTGAAGGAAACGTTGGGTGATCGAATGGGCGGTGCAATGCTCCGGCGGAAGCTGCTGGCTGCTGGAAATGGCCGCAATGAAAAGGGTGAGCGTGAAGAGTAAAGGTCTTTGCATGGGCCGAAATTATCCGGCCCATTTTGAACGGACCGTAACTATCGATCAACAGTTATCAACCGCCGGTCGGAATATGCATGGCCATACATATTGACCGAACGAAATGGGCGTCCTGCCGCCTCCGAACTCATCTGATGGCAATATGCATGGCCATGCATATTGAACTGATCACCCCCTTAACTAAACTGCAGTTAACGCCGCGATGGCCCTCATAGGATCCGCCGTGCCGAAAACACTGTTGCCGGCCACCAACACATCAGCGCCGGCCGCGATCAATTTCCTGGAGTTCTCGGCACCCACACCACCATCGATCTCGATCAACGCGTTCGATCCAGTTCTTTCCCGTAGATCCTTCAACTGCGCCACTTTATCGTACGTGCGATCGATGAACTTCTGGCCGCCGAAGCCGGGGTTCACGCTCATCAAACACACTAGATCAATATCCGCCAGCACATCTTCCAGCAGGTACACTGATGTATGCGGATTCAGGGCCACGCCCGCCTTCATGCCCGCCGCGCGGATCGCCTGCACCGTACGATGCAGATGCGTGCAAGCTTCGTAATGCACGGTGAGCACATCGGCACCCGCATCCTTGAAGGCCCCGATGTACTTGTCAGGCTCCACGATCATCAGGTGCACATCGAAAGTCTTCTTCGTGTGCTTGCGGATCGCCTTGATCACCGGCAGGCCGAAGCTGATGTTCGGTACGAAAACGCCGTCCATCACATCCAGGTGCAGCCACATCGCCTCGCTCGCGTCCACCATACGCACGGCATTTTTCAGGTCCGCGAAATCGGCAGAGAGCAGGGAAGGGGCAACAATGTGGGCCATGTGATCGAGAGGTGCCGCAAAGGTAGCCGCGGCCGTAAATAGAGAAGCGGCACATGTTGCCACGTGCCGCTCTTAACGCCTGGGAAAAGACCCTAACCCAGGTACGCGCGCAGCACTACACTGCGGCTCGTATGTTTCAAGCGCTTGATCGCTTTTTCCTTGATCTGGCGTACGCGTTCGCGGGTGAGATCGAACTTCTGGCCGATCTCCTCCAGCGTATGCGGCTGGTTGCCGGCCAGGCCGAAGTAGTAGCGTATCACATCCGCCTCGCGCCCGCTCAAAGACCCGAGCGATCGCTCGATCTCGTTCTTCAGGCTGTCTGTCATCAGGCTCTCCAGCGGACTCGGCGTCTCGTCGTTCTTCATCACGTCCATCATCGATCCACTGTCGTCGCCTTCGCGCAACGGTGCATCCATGCTCACGTGCCGGCCGGTGTTGCTCATGCTGCTCTTCACCTCCTCCAGCGTCATCTCCAGCATATCGGCCAGTTCATGAGCTGTGGGCGGACGCTCGTATTCCTGTTCCAGCTTCGCAAAAGCCTTGTTGATCTTGTTGATCGACCCGATCTTGTTCAGCGGCAATCGCACGATCCGCGCCTGTTCCGCCAGGCTCTGCAGGATCTGCTGGCGGATCCACCATACAGCGTAACTGATGAACTTGAAGCCGCGCGTCTCATCGAAACGTTTGGCCGCTTTTATCAGGCCGAGGTTCCCTTCGCTGATCAGATCGGGGAGGGAGAGGCCCTGCCCCTGGTACTGTTTCGCAACCGATACCACGAAGCGAAGGTTCGCCTTTGCCAGCTTTTCCAGGGCATCATCATCGCCCTGTTTTATGCGCACGGCAAGCTCCACTTCCTCTTCGGCAGTGATGAGTTTCACTCTTCCTATCTCCTGTAGATACTTGTCAAGAGATGGTGTATCCCTGTTGGTCACCTGTTTGGTGATCTTCAACTGCCGCATTCTGCCCATTTACACGCTTTTGTTTTAGCGAAGAGTGGGGGTTGAACGGGCTGGGAAGGGGGAAGGTTACCGGGGGGGCAGTTGTCAGTTGCCGGTTGTCAGTTGTCAGATGCTGGATCTGCGCGAGCATCGAGTGCCTGGGATGATAGCCTCTATTTAAGAAGGAATGCCATGTGCGAGAGGGTAGGAGATGGTATCTATCGACATGCCACTGACAACTGACAACCGCAACTGATCTCTGGGTTCAGGGCGTGCCCCGCCTTGATCTGTTTTGGGGCTGCGCCCGCCGAAGCTTGGGCGAAGGCGGGTCGCGCTATCCGCTGTAGTCCTCGCCGGCCAAATGCGCCGTCTCCGGGCTGCCGCTCCTATCGCTCACGCAGACCAACTCAGATCATCGTGCGATCACCAACCGTTCGATCCACGAGGCACCATCGTCAGATCCGATCGTAACGCAATAGGTTCCCGCAATCAGTTCGTGATCAATTTTGATCACGAGCGGCGAAGCCGAACCAGGAATTTCCGATCGGTGGATCAAACGCCCGGCGACATCAGTGATCTGTAGTGTTGCGCTCTTCAGATCCGCAGGCATCCGCACGTAGAACAGATCGCCGTCATTCGGGTTCGGCCAGATCTCAAAGTTCCCTGAAGCGATCGTTCCGATCGAAGTGGAGATCTCACCTACGCATTCGCAATCCGCAGTGATCACATCGTTGATCGTTCCTTCCAACCCATCATCGCATTCATCACCGATCAAGCCGAAGAGCAGTGGACAATCATCACTTTCATCCGCCACCGATCCATCCGGTTGACCGCATTCCATGATCATTTCCGCCGGATCGCCGAAGCCGTCGCCATCTTGATCGGTGTACCAGGGTGTGGCTTGGATCTCGGTAACGATCACTTGGGCAACATGAGAACAACCACTATTGGTCACCACATACGAAAAGGTGTGTGAACCGTAGATCGCGGGATCATATATCCCATTCATGGACGATAACCCCCAACCCCAGAAGCCACCCGTGTCCGGCTCGCCTCCAAGCAATTGGAAAAGTTCAAAGGGTTCCGCATTGCTACAGACGGTGATCGAGGTGCCAATTCCAGCGTTCACGCCTGGCCACTCGTACAATTGCATTGAATGGATCAAACATCCCAGATCGTTGTAGTGGAGATAATGGCCGGAGGTATCGATCGCTGGATCGTAGATCCCGGAATGCGGTTCTTCGCCCAGGAACCATGATCCGCCGGATCCGGAATAGTAAGTGAGTGAATCGAGATCGACCGGACCAGTAGGACCGCACAATGCTTGAGAATTGTTGTTGACCGTATATATCGTTGTAGGGATCGACAATGTAGCAGTGCCACATGCACTTGAAATGGTCAGGCCATAATTGTTACCGGTTCCACCTGGTGCAGTGGTTGAAGTTCCACCGCTTTCGATCACTCCGCTGCCGAACCAATCGTAGATCACACAACCTTCACCAACGACAACTTCGGCTTCAAGGATCAACGTATCGCCTGCGCAAATCGGCGCGTTCGAGGTGATCGAAAGGATCTGCGGCGGAATGCATCCAGCAGTATCAGTATCGAATATCACTTGTACCGAATCGCTTACCGATCCGCAATTATTTGTCCCTACGAAAACGTACCAACCTGGTGGCGCATCGGGTACTGTAAAATTGGAGGATGAACTATGGATCAACGCGCCATTGGGACTGAACCATTGATGCGTCTTGGGATTCGGGCTGGTCATTGAAACAGAAAAGAGCACAGGAGCCTGTATGCAATCAACGGAAGGAATTGCGGAAATGGAATTGATGACCGGCAATGTGCATGGCGCGATCCCGGTAACATCGATCCATGCCGTATCCGATCCGCATAGATTCGTGGAGATCAGCGTATACGTGCCCGTCGGAGCATTCGGCACATTGAGAGAACCATTGGTCGATGTTCCCATATTCCCGGAAGGGAAGATCCATTGATGGGACATGTATGTTCCATCTATGTTCGCATTCAAGGAGAGGTTGAACGATCCCGTACCGGCCGTATACCACACTGAATCAATGGAGGGAGGGATGCACCACTCATCCGGATCCACATTCACGAAAGCCGTATCCGCTCCGCATTCGTTGGAAGAGATCACCATGAAATAGTCCACCGGTCCAGGAATGTTGAACCACGGGTTGATGCCGCTGCTGCCTTGCAAACCGCCGGAAGTGGACCATGTGTTGGTCGCGCAGGTTCCTTGCACACTGATCCTCAATTGGTGGTTGTATGGTGATGGAGGAGAATACCATGCGGAATCGATCAGCGGTGGTACGCACATGGCTGAGTCTGGCATCACTTCGATCTGGGCGATCGCTGAGCCACAGAGATTCGAGACTTCTACCTGATAGATCCCTGCTTGTACATTCGGGATGGTCGAAAGCGGATTTGTCGGAATTGTGAATGCTGGTAAATATTGGAACGGCATTGTTTCGTTCGGCGCGGTCCACGAGTAGGAAAGCGTGGTTCCGGTCGCTTCCACGGCCAGATCCAAAGGATAGGAAAGGCAGGTAGGGACCGCACTCGCAGAAATATCCAGGATCTGCGGCGGCTCACATGGTGGGCAACTACCGCTGCTGAGAGGGCCGGAGGTTATTACCCCGGTTCGATCGACCCCGGCAATGGACAGGTAATAGCTGAGGTTACTTACCCAAGTGAAGGAATTACTTACCAATTCCACGTTCCTACAACCGCTCAGTTCGCGGATACGCACTCCCGCTATAGGTTGGGGTGTGAAAGTGATCTCACAACCAGTCGATGGCCACTTTGGTTCCAAATTGATCGGGAAATACCGATGGTCCAGGATCTCGATGACGCCACCAAAGTTTGCCATGGAATAATCCGAACAACCAGCTGCGATGTCGCCATTGTTCATTTCGCCACCGGCTGAGGCTTCCCACCGTAGAGTGAAAGTCGCATAAGTGATCCCGCTGATAGTAGCGCCTGTAGATCGTGCCCTTACCTCGAACGAATCCGCCACCGCAGTTTCATGCAGGCTGATATCGATCTGTTGGGCTCGCGTAACGTTTGGCAAACAGAAGCAGGCCACCGAAATGATCAGCCCAAAGAAAAAATGCTTCGGTTGCATTGTAAGGTTTGAGATCAAACCTAATCCATTCATCGGGTAAAATCAATTATTGGTCGATAAGTATTCATTTCCGACTGGTGCAAAACAAAAACCCCGGCCGATCGGCCGGGGTTTTCTCATCGATCGGAAGTCCGATCACTTCTTGTCGTCCTTCACTTCCTCGAAGTCCACATCGGTTACTTCGCTGTCGGTGCTGCTGGTGTTGCCACCGCCGTTCTGCGCACCGCCATTGGCTTGCTGTTGCTGCGCCGCCTGGTACATCTCCTGGCTTGCGGCCTGGAAGGCGGTATTCAGTTCGGCCATCAGCTTTTCCACGGCTGGCAGATCCTGCGCTTTGTGCGCGTCCTTCAGGCGGTTCAGCGCATCTTCGATCGGACCTTTCTTCTCGGCCGGGATCTTGTCGCCGTATTCCTTCAGGCTCTTCTCGGTCTGGAAGATCAGGCTGTCGGCCTGGTTCAGCTTGTCCACGCGCTCGCGGGCCTGCTTGTCGGCATCGGCGTTCGCTTCAGCCTCCTTCTTCATCTTTTCGATCTCCTCCTTGCTCAGGCCGCTGCTTGCTTCGATCCGGATGCTTTGTTCCTTGCCGGTCGCTTTGTCCTTCGCGCCAACATGCAGGATCCCGTTCGCATCGATGTCGAAGGTCACTTCGATCTGCGGAACGCCGCGCGGTGCGGGTGGAATACCATCGAGGTGGAATCTTCCGATCGTGCGGTTGCCTGCGGCCATCGGGCGCTCACCCTGCAATACGTGGATCTCCACGCTGGGCTGGTTGTCGCTCGCGGTGCTGAAGGTCTCGCTCTTCTTGGTAGGGATCGTGGTGTTGGCCTCGATCAGCTTCGTCATCACGCCGCCCATGGTCTCGATACCGAGGCTCAGTGGAGTAACGTCGAGCAGGAGCACGTCTTTCACATCACCGGTGAGCACACCACCCTGGATCGCTGCGCCGAGCGCTACCACTTCATCAGGATTCACGCCTTTGCTCGGCTCGCGGTTGAAGAATTTCTTCACCGCTTCCTGGATCGCCGGGATCCGGGTGCTTCCGCCTACGAGGATCACCTCATCGATGTCCCCGATCTTCAATCCGGCGTTCTTCAGGGCGCTTTCGCATGGTGCGATCGTGCGCTTGATCAGGCTGTCCGCAAGCTGTTCGAATTTCGCGCGGCTCAAGGTGCGCACCAAGTGCTTCGGCATACCGTTCACCGGCATGATGTACGGCAGGTTGATCTCCGTGCTGGTAGTTGAGCTCAGTTCGATCTTCGCTTTTTCGGCGGCGTCCTTCAAGCGTTGCAGCGCCATCGGATCTTTCCGCAGGTCGAGGCCTTCTTCGTTCTTGAATTCCTCGGCCAGCCAGTCGATGATCACCTGATCGAAATCGTCGCCACCAAGGTGCGTATCACCATCGGTTGATTTCACTTCGAACACGCCATCACCCAATTCCAGCACGCTCACGTCGTGCGTTCCGCCACCGCAGTCGAACACAACGATCTTCTGGTCCTTGCCACGCTTGTCCAGGCCATAGGCGAGAGCAGCCGCGGTAGGTTCGTTGATGATCCGGCGCACTTTCAAACCTGCGATCTCACCCGCTTCTTTCGTGGCCTGGCGCTGCGCATCGTTGAAGTACGCGGGCACGGTGATCACCGCTTCGGTCACCGAAGTGCCGAGGTAATCTTCGGCCGTCTTCTTCATTTTCTGCAGGATCATCGCACTGATCTCCTGCGGGCTGTATTCCCGATCGGCGATCGCCACCTTGGGCATGCCATTGCTACTGCGCACCACTTTGTACGGTACGCGCGCGATCTCCTTCGCATCCTCTTCATAGGTGTTGCCCATGAATCGCTTGATGGAGAAGATGGTGTTTGTGGGATTGGTAATGGCCTGGCGCTTCGCGGGGTCACCCACTTTACGTTCACCTCCTTCAACGAATGCCACTACGCTGGGCGTGGTGCGCTTGCCTTCGCTGTTGGGGATCACCACCGGCTCGTTGCCCTCCATCACGGCTACGCAGCTGTTGGTCGTTCCCAGGTCGATCC
>JAEZAU010000171.1 GCA_023430325.1 Bacteroidota bacterium
AGGCCGATGCGCAACTACATGAACAGTACAAGCTCCTGATGTCCATAGATGGTGTTGGCGAAGTGTTGAGCGCCAATCTGCTGGCCACCACTGAAGGCTTCACACGCTACAATACGCCCAGGGAACTGGCCTGCCATGCAGGAGTAGCACCCTTCAGGTACACATCAGGTACAAGCATCAAGGGTAAGACCAGAGTATCGAAACAGGCGCGCAAAGGCTTGAAGACGATAGTGCATATGGCTGCCACCAGCGTGATCCGCCTTAAGGGCGAACTCAAGGACTATTACGATCGCAAGGTCGCCCAGGGTAAGAACAAGATGTCCGTCCTAAATGCTGTGCGCAATAAACTCATACACCGGATCTGCGCCGTTATAGCGAGGGGAACTCCTTACCAAGGCCGAAAGACCATGAAGCTGGCGTAAACTTGTGTATCACACTCAAACGGACGCAGGCTCTGCTGGAGAGCAACCTGCCAGGGATAGGCGTGACGAACGGCGGGCATGAGCCCACATGAGTTGGGGGCACAACTGCCCTCAGCTCATGACCGTTGTTCCGCATGCCTCAAAAAAACTCCACATCCTGCTTGCACATGTCATAGAATAAGTCCTGATCGGCCCGGTCAATGCGCAAGTAAATACCGCGTGGACAGCCGCTACCGGCCCTTTGGAGTGGCTGCGCACAACTACTTCCGGAGCTTTGGTGGCCTGCGGTCCCAAAGGCCTTCATGGGATCGATACGCGCAACGGGAATATTACCTGGACCATCAATGCGCTAAGTAACGCTCCTGCATCAGGCTATGCGGAGATAGAAAGCACGCCGTACATCTCCCTGGTGCCTGTATCGGGAGCGGATGAGATCTTCATTGTTGAACCCTTCTCCGGCCAGGTGGTGTTCAACAGCAAGGAGGCCGGCATCAACAACATCGCGAGCCGCTTCGTGCTGCCGGAGAACAACGCACTGGTGGTGGTCGGCCAGAAACCTGATCGTTCTGCAGCCATGGCCTGCGTGGACATGGGGACCGGCAAAGTGCGTTGGACAAAGGATGATGCCTTCAGCCGGCTCACCAGTTGCAACAGCGCAGGAAAGGATGCGATCCTGTTGAGCACGCTGTTCTTCGCTTATAAGCTTGATGCGAACACCGGTGCGGAGCTCTGGAAAAAGAGTCCCGATCCGTCCTTTGAAAAAATGAGCGGTCTCACAAGCATGCTGGATAAGGGCGGCGCTAACCTGAAGGGGATGGATGATGTGCGTGGGATCTTCATCACCACTCCGTATGCGCCGGAATTATGCTACATGGGCATGCAGACCGTGCAACGGAAAGAGACTACCGACAGCCAGGGTAAGACCAGCGTCTCGATCACATACAAGACTTTCATCAACGCATTCCAGATCAGCGATGGAACTTATGCCTGGCAGCAACCACTGATCATGCAACAGCAGCTCGGCACCATTGTTCCGCTGCAACAGGGTCTGCTTGTCGGCGCCGCCGATCGCAATTCCGCCGATCTTCTCGACTACCGCTCAGGAAACGGCCTATGGGGGAAGAAAGGTGGTGGCATTTCAGTGAAAGGGACTCTCAACGGTGCAGTGCCGATGGATGATGGCGTTCTGTTGGTGAGCGGTGGCAAGGATGGTTCTGCAATGATGGTGGACGCACAAGGGATGGAGCGATGGAAGAAGCCAGTGAAGCTTGGTGGCACCATCCGCTCGGTCACGGTCCTATCCAACGCCATCATGATCAGCAGTGATGAAGAGACAGACCTCGTTGACCGTGCGATCGGCACCAGCAAACTGGACAGACCCATAAAGGGAGGATCGGACCTCGTAGCCACCGCTGAAGGCAGTACTTTCCTGTTCAATACGAAGGATGGCCTGCTCCACATGATGCCCGAATCAGGCGGTAACATCAAGGCGCTCACCAGCACACCGATCGAATTCGAAGGCAAGGAAAGACCCCAGCAGATCGAGATCATTCCAGAAGGTATTCTGCTAAGCTCCGATCAGAACGTCGCTCTCATCGGCAGGGACGGCTCCATCAAATACAAGAAATATTTCCCTGCCGGACGGGAAAGTGGACTCACACGCGCCTTGAAGTACGCCTCCGCAGTTCGTGCGGCCTATTATACCGCTCTGTTCGGGTATACATCTGCTGCGTTCGGTGCTGTAAGCCAGAATATCAAGGTGCAGGATACCGAAAGCGCCGTTGCCAGGCAGATGACCGGCGATCTCAGCACGATCTTCGGCGATGCCACAAGACAGGGAACGGCCGCTACGTCGCGTTTTCTTGAAGAGGCGAACCTCCGTCTGAAGGCCACGTCATCCACGGATGACGTTCATTTCATGATGACCGATGGCGGAAAGAGGCAATATCAATTGATCGCTTTGCGCAAGAGCGATGGATCGGTCATCGGATCCATTCCTTTGGGATCTGAAAAGACTCCGCTGTACGAAGTGGACGCCATCACGAACACCGTGTATCTCGCCCTTGACGGTGATCTGAAGGCCTTTACGGTGGAGTAGGGATCCGCACCCTTATGGCTCATGATGATCGGTCTGGAATAGTTGTTCTCGATCGGATCTACGAAGTTTGGCCCTCCGCAACGACAGCAATTGACGTAGCAGCGGACCAAAGATCGATCACCATGTCATTCCAGGGAAAACTGAAACGTTACTTGCTGATCCTTGAGAAACTGCGATATCGCCCCTCCTTCGCGCAACTTTCAGATCATCTTTCCTATCATGATCGCCGGGTGAGCGACCGAACGTTGCAACGTGATATTGAACAGATCAGGATCGATCTGGGGCTCGAGATCCTCTATGATCGCGACTCGAACACGTATCACCTCGATGGCAGCGACAACGATCAGGAGCGAGTGCTTCCGTTGCTGGAGCGCGCCGTGCTCGGCGAAATGCTCGGTGGTGACGGTCACGCCATACGTGATGCCTCGCCGCACGTGGTGATGGAGCGGAGCGGAGCGCTGCAGGGTCTTCGGTATTGGGGGCGGTTGCTCCGCGCGATCCAGGAACGGCGCTGGACGAAGATCGAATACAAGCGTTACCAGGTGGATGTGGTGAAGGAACACCGTATGCGCCCGGCTTTGTTGAAGGAATACCATGGCCGCTGGTACGTGATCGGAATATGCGAGGGCAAGAAGGATCCTGTCGCGTTCGGCCTTGATCGCATCCAATCGCTCCACGTTATGGCCAAGCGCTTCTCGCCGCTCGATATCGATGTGCAGGAAGCATATGACTTCGTGATCGGTGTCGATAGGAGCGAAAGGGACCCGGTAAGGATAACTCTGCGATTCACACCCGAACAGGGAAAGTACGTGAAGGCCTTGCCGATGCACAGCAGCCAGCACATCGTAAGGGATGATGCGAAGGCCACCGAGATCGTGCTTTTCGTAGCGCCGAATTATGAGCTGCAACAGGAGATCCTCGGCATGGGCGACAAGGTGAAAGTGCTGGAACCCGCATCGCTCGCGAAAACCATCCGGGACAAACACCTGAAGGCCGCGAAACAATATTGATCGGCCAACGACAGGCTTTGTCGTTGCTGTTCGCGATCTTTGGAGGAAGCGATCCATGCACCTCCTGAGCAAATCCACTTACATGCGCGGCAAACAATGCGAAAAGGCATTGTACCTGCTGAAGAACAAGCGTGAGCTGGCCTCTCTCCCATCGGTCTCCTTGCAGGCGATCTTCGATCAAGGTTCCCTGGTCGGCGACCTGGCTTGCACCCGCTTCCCGGGCGGCATCGACTGTTCGGCGGAGGATCATCGTGAATACGGTCCGGCGCTGGAGAAGACGCGGCAGGCGTTGCTGACGCATGACGTGATCTACGAAGCCGCATT
>JAEZAU010000192.1 GCA_023430325.1 Bacteroidota bacterium
GTGGAAGCCTACGGACAGGCACACATCCAGGCCACGTTCAATAACCTGATCGTTTCGCTCACCAACAACAAGGGTGAGGTGATCAGTTGGTCTTCTTCAGGAAAGCAAGGCTTCCGCGGAAGCAAGAAGAATACACCGTACGCAGGCCAGGTGAGTGCCGAAGAGGCCGCTCGCGAGGCGCATGAGCTGGGCCTGCGCAAGGTAAAAGTGTTCGTGAAAGGACCTGGTTCAGGACGTGAAAGCGCGATCCGTGCGATCCACAACAGCGGTGTTGAGGTGACCGAGATCGTTGACATCACCCCGATCCCTCATAATGGCTGCCGTCCACCGAAAAAGCGCCGCGTTTAATAACAAGAACCTGTAGGAGCGTGTTGGACGCACGCTCTGGTGTTGGTGCGGGAAAGATCAAGGCCGTACCCAAAAGAGAAAAAGAATGGCACGTTACACAGGACCCAAGACACGGATCGCCCGCAAGTTCAAGGAAGCGATCTACGGACCGGACAAGTGGATGGAGCGCAAGCCCCACAGCCCCGGCCAGCACGGCCCCAATGCCCGCAGGCGCAAGAAAGAGAGCGAATACGCATTGCAACTGCGCGAGAAGCAGAAGGCGAAGTACACCTATGGCATCCTCGAGCGCCAATTCGAGAAGATGTATCAGCTCGCCTCCAGCAAGCGCGGCATCACCGGTGAAGTGCTTCTGCAACTTTGCGAAGCTCGCCTTGACAATACCGTCTTCCGTCTCGGCATAGCACCTACCCGCCGCGCTGCCCGTCAGTTCGTGAGCCATGGCCACATTACCGTCGATGGTCAGGTGGTGAACGTGCCCAGCTATACTGTGCGCCCGGGGCAGACCATCGCCGTTCGTGAACGCAGCCGTTCATTGGAAGCGATCACCAATAGTGTGTCAGTGAACAGCAATCGTTTCGATTGGTTGGAGTGGAATCCTTCCAATATGAGCGGCAGGTTCATCAACATGCCCGAGCGTGCGCAGATCCCCGAGAACATCAGGGAACAACTGATCGTGGAATTGTACTCGAAGTAAGAACTTAAAACCAAGTAGGACCACATGCCTATCCTTGAATTCCAGCGGCCTGACAAGGTCACGATGATCGAATCCGATGACAAGCGCGGCTCCTTCGAGTTCCGCCCGCTTGAACCGGGTTACGGTATCACCATCGGGAACTCCTTGCGCCGCATCCTGCTCTCCTCCCTGGAGGGCCATGCGATCACTTCTGTTCGCATCGAAGGTGTGGACCACGAGTTCAGCACCATCAATGGTGTGATCGAGGACATGACCGAGATCGTACTCAACCTCAAGCAGGTGCGCTTCCGCCGCCAGCTCGATGATGTGAACACCGAGAAGGTGAGCTTCACCATCACAGGTAAGGATACTTTCACCGCTGGTGATGTCGGCAAGCACACCACCGGTTTCCAGGTGCTCAATCCCGATCTGGTGATCGCGCACATGGAGAGCAACGTGAAGCTGCATGTGGAGCTCACCATCGGTAAGGGCCGGGGTTATGTGCCCGCCGATGAGAACAAGATCGATGGCACTGCGATCGGTACCATCTTCATCGATTCCATCTTCACGCCGATCAAGAACGTGAAGTACACCGTGGAGAACACGCGTGTGGAGGAGAAGACCGATTACGAGAAGCTCACGATCGAAGTGACCACCGACGGTAGCATCACCCCGAAGAACGCTCTTCAGGAGGCTGCCAAGATCCTGATCCATCACTTCATGCTCTTCAGCGATGAGCGGATCACGCTCGATGTGGAGGAGCGCGTGGAGACCGAGGAGTTCGACGAGACCAGCCTGCACATGCGCCAGCTGCTCAAGACGAAGCTCGTGGACATGGATCTCAGCGTTCGCGCACTGAACTGCCTGAAGGCGGCAGACATCGAGACCCTCGGTGATCTGGTGTCCTTCAACAAGAACGACCTCTTGAAGTTCCGCAACTTCGGGAAGAAGAGCCTTACCGAACTGGAGGACCTGGTGGAGAACAAGGGCCTGAGCTTCGGGATGAACGTAAGCAAGTACAAGCTGGATAAAGAGTAAAGGTTGAAAGTTGAAGGTTGGATGTTGGAAGTTGGTGCACAACCTCCGACCGGCTCAACCTCCAACGTCCAACATCTACGACAATGAGACACGGGAACAAGAACAACGCGCTTGGCCGCAAGAAGGCCCACCGCGACGCGCTGATGAGCAACATGGCGATCTCGCTGATCGAGCACAAGCGCATCGAGACCACGCTGGCCAAGGCCAAGGCCCTGCGCCGTTACGTGGAGCCCCTGCTCACCAAGAGCAAGAACGATACGACCCACAGCCGCCGTACGGTGTTCAGCTACCTGCAGAGCAAGGAGGCCACAGCGGCCCTCTTCCGCGATGTGGCGCCGAAGATCGCTGAGCGTCCGGGAGGATATGTACGCATCATCAAGATGGGCAACCGTTTGGGTGATGCCGCCGAGATGGCGCTGATCGAACTGGTGGACTTCAACAGCACCTATACGCGCGAGAAAAGCGCTGGTACGGAGGTGAAGAAGACCCGCCGCAGCCGCCGCAGCAGTGGTGGTGCCAAGAAGGCCGAAGGCGATGCGAAAGCGGAGCCGAAGGCAGAAGGTGGGGAAGAGGCGAAGGCCTGATCACCGATCACGATCGAATCACAGAAGCGCCGCGAGGCGCTTCTGTTGTTCTTGGGCTTTTGCGGATCTCTTATGTCATGTGCGGTCCGACTAGGATCCCTTAGCTTCGATATATGGAACGGGTGCTGATCTTGGACATCACATGGTCATTGAAACTAGGATCTTGGAACGATCTGCAACTGATCGTGCAACGATGATGGAACGGGCTTCAAGAATAACCTCAACAATGGCCGCCTCCCTGGCGGCCATTGTTGCATGTAGCCAATGGAATTTCACCGTAGATCCCACCTTCCAGATGCAGATCTCGCAGCAAGCCGTGAACTCACTGCTGCTGAATGAGGATGGGACTGTGATCGGATCAGGAGTGATGCGTCTTCAAGGGGAATTAACAGATCGATATTTGATGCGCCTCCAGAATAGTGGGGCGCACGATGTCGGATTTTTGAATACTGGCGCTGGAGGTGGGAAACTCACGCGATGGCAGGACCGGATGTATGTTGGTCACGCGCAGACATTGCGGCGTGTTCTGATGAATGGGTCGGTGGATGCTTCTTTCGGTTCTCCGAATCTCTTACCGTGCCGCTACTTCAACTCGCTACAAGGAGGAGACTACCACGTATATCCGGACGGCAGCGTGCTGATAAGTGGAAATCACCAATTACATGACAGTATCCGGGGCTTCGTGGGGCGCCACCAATTGATGTGGCTCACAAATACCGGCTGCTTGGATACCACCCGCACTCACCGCACGGGGGGACAGTGTGCTGTCTACCGCTTCAAGGAACTATCGAATGGCCAATTTATCTGCAGTACCACATGTTCACAATTCGATGGGCAGGAGATCGATAAGATCTTCCGGGTGAATTCCGATGGAAGTGTGGATACTACTTTCCGAACTGGAGTGTATATCGGCGATGCCCAAGACTATCTATCACTTAACGATGGGCGTGTATATACCGGCGGCAATTTCAGGCGGACCGAAGCTCCAACGGATACACTGCGACTCGTACGTTTTCTGCCTAACGGTGATCTCGATCCCGGCTTCACCATTCCGAGCTTTACAGCAGGCGAAGGATTAAGCACCCCGTTCGGTGCGTATGTACATGGGATCACCGCATGGCACGATGGTACACTTTTAATAACAGGTCATTTCAAAAGAGTGAATGGAGAGGAACGAAGAGGGATCTGTTTGATCGACAGTACAGGTCAATTACTCCCGGCCTTTAGTGAACAAGGTGTTGGGCCTTTCACCTTTTCATCATTAACAGGTGCAGCAGTGCTCACGCTAACGTTCAATGAGGATTCGACCCAGGTATACATCTGCGGTGTTTACAATGGCTATGATGATGGGATCACCAATTATCCACAGCAGCGTTTCATTACACGGCTTAATGTGGAGGAAGTGCCTGTAACGGTTGAGGAGACTGCGCATTGGCCGGTATCGGTGCTTTCGATCCATCCCAACCCTGCATCGGGAACGGTTACCATCCATATTGGAGCAGAAAGGAGCGGAACGATCGTGGTGCGCGATGCGTTAGGGAGGGTTGTGGATCGCTCAATACCATGTTCGAGTTCGGTCTCTTTGGACAGCCGGTCCTACGCATCGGGGATCTACTTCGTGGATCACGTCGTGGATGGAGTGATCCAAGGTTCTGCGAAACTGGTGGTGGAGTAACGGGTGCAGTTGTCAGTTGTTCGTTGTCAGTTGTCAGGAAATGCACATTCTGCCAACCGATCTCGTGGTCCTGATCCGATCTGCGTAAGTGGCGGAGCCGGAAAGCCCGCAAGCGAGGCTCTGCGAGTGCGGACTTGAAGGCGCAGACACGCCCTGGCAGAAATTCGCCCAAAGAAGTGTGAAGTATGAAGGCGGATTGCTAAAGTGTGAATTGATCTCCTCTGCGCTCCCTGCGTCTCCAGCCTCCGCGTTGACTGAGTTCACCAAGGTCATGTGATGCATTAGCCCTTCGGCGGGCTCAGGGTGACCACGAATTGTCGCAACTCCTCAACCGCCCCAACTCCCCAACCACCTCAACATCCAACGTCCAACAACTCCCTCCAAAACCCCTACCTTTGCCGCGCTAAAACCCAGCCCACCGATGCTCGTAAGCCAGCGCCCCAAAGCGATCCTTCTTCTAGCCGATGGAACCGTTTTCGAAGGGCGTGCGATCGGGGCGGAAGGCATCAGTACCGGGGAGATCTGTTTCAATACAGGAATGACCGGCTACCAGGAGATCTTTACCGATCCGAGCTATACCGGGCAGATCATGACGCTTGCCACGCCGCATGTGGGCAATTATGGTGTGAAGGCCGATGAGGTGGAAAGCACCAAGCTTACGATCGCCGGCCTGGTGGTGAAGAAGTTCAGCGATGTGTGGAGCCGCCCCGGTGGCGATGGATCGCTGGAGGATCTTTTGAAGGCGCAGGGCGTGGTCGGCATCAGCGACATCGATACCCGGCAGTTGGTGCGGCACATCCGTGATCACGGTGCGCAGAACGCGCTGATCAGCAGCACGGAGATGGATGTGGAGGTGCTCAAGAAAAAGCTCGCCGACACTCCGAGTATGGAAGGCCTTGAACTGAGCAGCCAGGTGTGCGCCACTGAACCATATGAGGTCGGTCGTGAGAACAAAGGCATGCGTGTGGCGCTGGTGGATCTCGGGGTGAAGAAGAACATCGAGCGCAGCCTGCTCGAGCGCAACTGCCGCGTAAAAGTGTTCCCGATGCACACACCGCTGGACGAAATGCTCGCTTGGAAGCCCGACGGTTTCCTGCTGAGCAACGGTCCTGGCGATCCCGGTGCCATGCCCAAGAGCGTGGATCTGGTGAATCGCATCGTGGCCACCGGCATCCCGGTGTTCGGCATCTGCCTGGGTCACCAGCTGCTGGCCGAAAGCTTCGGGTTGCAGACCGAGAAGATGCACCACGGCCACCGAGGCATCAACCATCCAGTGAAGGACCTGATCACCGGTCACGATGAGATCACTTCCCAGAACCACGGCTTCGTGGTGCGCCGATCGGAGATCGACAAGCATCCCGAACTGGAGATGACCCACGTGCACCTGAACGATGGCAGCGTGGCCGGCATCACCGTGAAGGACAAGCCGGTCTTCAGTGTGCAGTACCATCCGGAGGCCGGTCCGGGCCCGTACGACAGCCGCTACCTCTTCGATCGTTTCGTGGAGAACATGAAGGCGCACGCTGGCGTTGAACAGGCCATTCACCAGAACGCTTGAACCTTATCATCCTACCATAGAAATGAGCTTGATCGCCAAGATCCAGGCGCGTGAGATCCTTGATTCACGCGGAAATCCAACGGTTGAAGTGGACGTGTGGACCGACACCGGTCACATGGGCCGGGCCGCCGTGCCCAGCGGTGCCAGCACCGGCGCGCACGAAGCCGTGGAACTGCGCGATGGCGACAAAGGCCGCTACCTGGGCAAAGGTGTGCGCAAGGCGGTGGAGAACGTGAACGGCCAGATCAACAATGAACTGAATGGTGCATTGGTCAGCGACCAGGCCATGATCGACAAGGCGTTGATCGCACTGGATGGCACCCCGAACAAGGAGAACTTCGGCGCGAACGCGATCCTGGGCGTGAGCCTGGCGGTGGCGAAAGCCGCAGCAAGCGAAGCCGGTCTGCCGCTCTACCGTTACGTAGGCGGCGTGAACGCATGCACGCTGCCGGTGCCGCTGATGAACATCCTCAACGGCGGCGCGCATGCCGACAACAAGGTGGATGTGCAGGAATTCATGATCATGCCCGTGGGCGCGGAGAACTTCAGCGAAGGCCTGCGCATGGGCGCGGAGGTCTTCCACAACCTGAAGGCGGTACTCAAGAAGCGTGGCCTGGGAACGAACGTGGGCGATGAAGGCGGTTTTGCGCCCGATCTCTCCAGCAACGAAGAAGCGCTGAAGCTGGTGATGGAAGCGATCGAAAAAGCCGGTTACAAACCGGGCGATGACATCGTACTCGCGCTGGATTGCGCCAGCACCGAATTCTACGATAGCAAGAAAGGCCGCTACACGCTGGAAAGCACCGGCGACAGCCTCACCAGCGATGAAATGGTGGCCATGTGGGCCGATTGGGCCGCACGCTACCCCATCGTGAGCATCGAAGATGGCATGAGCGAAGACGATTGGGACGGCTGGAAAAAGCTCACCGATCGCATCGGATCGAAAGTGCAGTTGGTGGGCGATGACCTATTCGTCACCAACACAAAACGTCTGGGCGAAGGCATCGAAAAGAGCATCGGGAACAGCATCCTGGTGAAGGTGAACCAGATCGGCACGCTCACCGAAACGATCGAAGCCGTAGAAATGGCACATCGCGCGCGCTACACCAGCATAATGAGCCACCGCAGCGGCGAAACCGAGGACAGCACCATCGCCGATCTGGCTGTGGCCCTCAATTGCGGCATGATCAAGACCGGCAGCGCCAGTCGCAGCGACAGGATCGCCAAGTACAACCAGTTGCTGCGGATCGAAGAGCAGTTGGGCGCGGCAGCTCGGTATCCTGGGCGGGAATTGCGGTATGTAGGGTAGGTATTTGGGCGGGTTCCTGTTAGGGCGTGGCTACGCCTTCAAGTCCTCGGCCGTTGAATGCAGGGCCTGCGGGCTTTCCGCCTTCGCCACTTACGCGGTCTTGTTGTTGCTGAGGATATTTGGTCAATGGGTTAAACCATCGGTCATTCTTTAATGAACTTTCCGCTACTTGCAACTCCATAAGCATCCTTGATCCAAAAATGATAGAGTCCAGCTGCAAGTCCATTAAGGTCGAACGATGCATGTTCTGTAAAAAATGCTTGTATCAATTCTCTTCCAGACGCATCGGTAATGATGAGCGATCTCTCTTCCCCAGCAGGATTAGGATATACTATAGGGTCCTCCATGTCACGGTCTACAATGGAAGTACTGCTCAAACACTCACAGCTGGAGGGAGATTGAATGTAATACAGGTGGTAGGAACCGGCTGCAGAAAAAGTCAGTTCTTCAGAGCTTAGTATCTGCCCCGTGGTGATATCTATTGAGTAGATCTCCGAAGCATTGTTGAAATAGTAGATTCCCGCATCCGTATCCAATACATGGCCCCCTCCCATAGCATATGACATTGCAAACGATGGCGAAATGATCGTCATGGTTGCATTGGCGAGGTCGACTTTGGCCAACCGAATACCGCTACTGTTCCTATAGGTGCCGTACATCATTCCATCTATGCAATTAAAATTGATGTTCTCGAAGTACTCTCCGCTGGGTAAGGGGATGGTCAGGGGCGAGATTATATTTCCAGTGATCATGTCAAAACCTCTAATAATGTTATCGACGATAAAGAAATATATGTTCGCCGATCTATCGTAAGTGTAATCTTGTGTAATGCCGGATAGAATTGATTGGTTGGAAAGAATATTTATTTCGCCTGTAGTTGGATCAAGTTTGGCCAACCGCAATGAGTTTGTAGCAATCGTACGATACAATCCGTAATATGATGAATCTGAGCAATTATATTGTATCATATCAAAATAATAACCTGGAATGATCAGTGGCACGTCATAGGCCATTTCACCGGATAGAGCATTTACGGAAATTATGGTTGGCCCAGGAGAGTAATACAGATATTGATCATTACTATCGTCATAAGTTGAGCCAGCAAGTGCAATATGATTAGAGGTGAAATTATCCGATAATATACTAACGGATCCAGTAGTGGGGTCAACAGTGGCTAAATAAACCTCTTTGATCGCAGCATTCTTTTTGGCCAATCCATATAAATGCTGAGCTGAACATAAAGAGCTGTAGGTTAAGGAGCATATCGTGATCAGCGGTAGAAAGGTTTTCATCGAGGATTCCTTTAGTTTCTATGTTCGACTTCTCCTAGTCGGAGATAAATCGAAGATAATCCGAACTGAGCCCTAGCCGACCATAAGCAATTCGCTAATTCTCTTCACCGCGTCACCACCACCTTCCCAACACTCCCCACTTTTCCATTCCGATCCCGGAACCGGAAGTGATACGTCCCATGTCGAAGACCGGTGAGATCGAACTGGATCTGCTGACCTTGCACGGTGTTCCATCGCACCAGCCGGCCTTTCTGATCGAGCAGTTCGATCGTTCCTGGGTCAATAGCATCACGGGAAAGTGTCACTTGTTCCTGCGCGGGATTTGGGTGGATCGTCCATTGCGGAGCGATCATAGTTTCCGCGATGCCTACCGCGCTCTTGCGCCAGCCCAGCGTGTATTCACCTGCCAGCACTCCGGTGAAATTCATGCGGCCCCAGCCATCGGTCATGCTGGTGAGCGGTTCGATCGAAAAGCTTGGGTGGAGCAGCCACGGTGAATGTTGGTCCGGCCGGTAGAGGAGTACCAGGCTGTCCTCGCGGAAGGGGATGCCGCTGAAATTCTGCATCAGTTCCACATCCAACGATCCGGCCGTTGTTGGCCGCGCATCATAATCGATCCGTGCATTGATCATCGCATCCGGTGGTATGTCGGCGATGATGCGCCACCAACGATCGGGTGAGATCACGAACGCGAATTGATCTTGTGCCTCCTGATCCGCTGCCACCCAATATTGCTCGATACGGATCGGTAGAGGCTCCGCAAGTTGTGTCGGTGTAAGTCGGATGTTCGATCGCTGGTAGCCGATGTTCACGGCCGTTGATGTTGCTGGAAGTGTATCCTCATCGGCAGTGATCGCGAGGTTCAGCAGTTGATCGGCGTTGAGCAGTACCGACACCGGAGTGAACGGCGGCGTGACCGTTCCGGAACTTGTCTCTCCGCCCACAATGATCCGATCGGGACTGTCCCAACGGTCGCCATTCTGATCGATGCAGGTGACCGTGAGCGGTACGTTGTTGTACAGCGTGTTGGCGCCGCGCAGTTTCTGTTGCACGTGGATCGTGGTGACATTGCCGGAAGCCACGGAGAACGAATCCACTTCGAAGGCTGCC
>JAEZAU010000127.1 GCA_023430325.1 Bacteroidota bacterium
GGCTTTCTAAAATTTTGTTCCGATCAATAATTCGGAATGTCCAGGCGGAATTTACCGTCGGTGACCTGCATCATATCACCGCTGTTGCACTCGTACAACTTTGCAGTGAACTTACCTACTATACGCATGGATAAGCCGTCCGGCCCCGAGGTGGATTGAACAGCGGTGATCTCGAATGTGCTACCCGATTGATCTGCCGTACCACAGCTGGTCCTCCACTCCATTTGATCTTCATCCAGGTATTCGAATTCAACGCCATCCTCCATCAGGCCTTGAACAATTGCATACGGCATGGTGCCCGTCGAGAACAATGCAGAGAATTCAGCATTAGTAGGCATTGTCTCCAATGTGCCGAAGAAGAAATTAGCGAATTGCATGGCAGGCACATCGATGACACCGGATATCCATAGGGTGGGAGTTCCTGGCGCCATGGTGCTGTTCACAATGACCGTATTGCCATCGGCCACCATGGAGATATCCTGGCCACCAAAGGTGCCCATGATCATCGGGCTACCATTGAGGGTAGGGCCTCCACCAGGCCCGCCGGTATTGCTACCGCCACCTCCTCCACCGCCGCCCGGGTTCACCGCGGGGCCTTTATGACAACCAGCGAATAGTAGAACAGATGCCAGAAGGAATGAGGCCGATCGAAGCAGGTTCATGGTGGTGTTTTTGATCTTTCGGGGCGCAAAATAGAAATTGTACTCTATAGGCAACTTGAGGGAATGAAAAAGCCCGGCCGATCGGCCGGGCTTTTTATCGACGGTCACTTACATCAACTGATAATAGAGTGTGTAAGAGCCATTGGTCAGATCCATTGTGGCACCTGAAGTGCAATTGTAAAGCGTTGCATTGAAAGTGCCAGTGATCTTTACTGCCGGGTCCTGAAGAGGAATGGTTATGGACTGGAGTGTGGCAATATTGAACGTGGAGCCATTTTGCGGACCACATTCAGTACCCCAGAAGTCACCATTCTCATCAAGATGCCAGATCCTGACGCCGTTCTCAAAATTAGGATCGTCAACGTAAGTGCGGGGACCAACAGCGAACATTGCTGTAAACGCTGCAGGTTCTGGCTGCCACTCAGAAACAATGGTGCCGAGTTCAATTTCCCAACCGACATTCGCGTCCACATTCCATAGGCCTGACGAGTAGGACCATGAGCCGCCGCCCGAAGAGCCTACGATCCCTTCATATACATCCCCCGGGGTTATCGCAGTGGGCACACCATCCACGTTCATGGTGATGTGCGAATCATTCGATCCGCCGCCGCCGCCGCCGCCCCCTGGTGTTGCCGTATCAGGTTGACAGCCCGACAGAAGGAATGCCAATGCCAGCGCACTGAGAGCATTACGTAGAAGCAGGTTCATGGTGGTGTTTTTGATCTTTCGGGGCGCAATATAGAACGCGCGCTCAGATCTTTCTCGACCGGCCATGAACTGTCGATCAACAATGCGTGATCAAGAAGATCACCTTTTAGCCAAAGCGATGGTTTTCTGATCTGACGAGGCTTTTTCTTCAGTGGTGTAAACGAAGCTGATCAGTACCAGCAGAACTGAGATGATCGCTGCCTGTATCAGAGTACTGTGCTTGGGTTCGAGACGGGTGAAAGCGCCCATGGCAATTGATTTTGACCGTGTTACGACCGCCTCTCGCCAAGGATACGATCTTTCGGCAGACCGCGATGGGCGATCGACCAACCTCCCGATCCCTGCATTGGATCGCTTCTTTTTGAGTTATCCTAATTCTCCCTTTCATATGATGCTCGAACGCCATTCGTCCCCGGGTGGTTAAGTTGCAGCTTGTAATTCTCTTCAATGAAGAAGATCCTGGTGGCAGGCGCTACCGGCCTGATAGGTCATACCGTCCTTCAACTGTTGCTCCAACGAAAGGATGTTCAAGCCATCGTTCTGGCCCGGAAGCGCCTGACCGAGCTACCTGAACAACAGCAGTGGATCGGAGATGATCTGGTGGCTGTCTTGAAGGATGAGCCGGTGGATGCCGTTATCTGTTGTCTGGGCACCACGATTAAGAAGGCCGGAAGCCAGGCCGCATTCCGGCATGTGGACCATGATCTTGTGATCGGCCTCGGAAAATGGGCAGGAGAGAAAGGCGTTCCTGTATTCAGTGTAGTAAGCGCGATCGGTTCCGATCCTTCATCATGGATCTTCTATAACAAGGTGAAAGGGGAGATGGAGCGGGATCTTGAAAGCCTTCCCATAGCCTCATTGAACATCTTCCAACCATCGATCCTTACCGGTCCACGAAAGGAAACTCGGATCGGTGAACGGATAGGGATCGTCCTTACAAGCCTTATCGCGCCGTTCATGATCGGCTCGATGAAGAAATTCAAGCCCATGCCGCATGACATCCTGGCGAAAGCGCTGATCGTTACAGCAGTGAATGCAGTTCCTGGTGTTCACCGCCACAGTTACGATGGCATCAAGGAATTGGCCGATGCCTATTGATCAGAATGTGGCCAGGTGACCTTCCATGGCCTTGAACTCCGCTGCATCGAGCTTCGCCGCCATGAGATCTTTGAGCTGATCGAATTTCGGCTTCAGCTCCTGCTTCAACGGTTCAGAACTGGGGAATTCTTCCCGACGGTGATCCACTTGAACGCCATTCTTCCAGAAGCGGAAGCAAACATGTGGTCCTGTGGCCAATCCGGTGCTGCCCACCTCGCCGATCACATCACCCTGGCTCACGCGCTGCCCTTTCCTCACCAGGATCTTGCGCATATGCAGGTATTGCGTGCTGTAGGTGCCGTTGTGCTTGATCTTCACGAATTTTCCGTTGCCCCGGCCATGTGCGGCGGCTTCAACAATGCCATCACCCACGGCAAGGATGGGTGTTCCGTATGGCGCGGCATAGTCAGTGCCGAGGTGCGCCTTCATCACCTTTTGCACCGGATGCAATCTTCTTTTAGTGAACCCTGAAGAGATGCGGCTGAACTTCAATGGAGCCTTCAGGAACGCCTTGCGCAGGCTGTTGCCTTCATCGTCAAAGAACTGGGTGCTTTCGCCCGTATCGAAACGGAAAGCCTGTTTCACTGTCGTTCCGCTGGTGTAACGTGCGGCAAGGATCGTGGGCATTCCGTAGCGCTCGCCGTCCACCGTCTCTTCACTGTATGTCACCGAGAAGACATCGTTCTTCTGGATGCGATAGAAATCCACCGTCCACGCGAAGACTTCCGAGAGCAACACCGCAAGCATCGGATCGGCACCTGCCTTCATCAGATCATTGTACAGCGCACCGGTCACCAGGCATGCGATGGTATGTTCTTCGGTCTTCACCGGCCTGTAGCCGATCCTTACGTCAAGATCTCCGCTAAGCGAGAACACAACATATTGAACAGGACTTGCCTCATACACGAAGTAGGCCGGCAGGCGAGCATCATCATTGGAGAAGATGAAGGCGAACGGATTTCCGCTGCGCATTTTCCGTACATCGAATTGTTCTTTGGCGCGTTCGGCCAATACATGCACTGTTTCCATGGAAATGCCATGCTCGGCGAGCATGTTGCCGAAAGTGGCTCCGTTCTTCACCCGGCCCTGCTCCATCACAAAGCCATCCATGGGGATGCCGTATTCGCTCGGGGGAAGCGGGACGCTATCGGTCTCAGCTACGACTTCGGGTTCGGCCACATACTCCACTTTGGGAGCCAGATCCACCGATAGAAAGAACAGTGAGGTGGCGAAGACCACGAAAAGCCCGAACACCCAGATCATCCACTTCTTCATGCTGCCCCTGCAGATCGGACTTTTTCACGATCGGCGCTGCAAGAAAACGAGAAGCCCCGGCATTTCCGCGCGGGGCTATTGTAAAGTTTCCACGGTGGACGTGGAAAACTGTTCGGTCAAAGCTTGGAGATCGGGTGTGCGAGGCCTTCGTACTCGGCCAGCTCCATCTTGATGGAACCCACCAGTACTTTCGCCTGTGCCATCACCGGGATATGGTTCTTGTCATCGGTGATCCACACGTTCAGGTCATCATTTCCCTTGAAGATGCGGCCTTCCTGCACCACCGGTTGGAATTTCAGGCAACGGTATTTGCCATTGCGCAGCTTGATGGTCTCCTTGCCCATGTAACGCATCCGCAGGGGCCACAGTTCATCATCGAGGAAACATTCGATCGTGAAGATGTCGCCGGGTTTGGCAGTGCTGAAATCCAGCGTGCGGGCGTAGTAGAACGCGCTGAAGATATCCTGCACGCTGCCGGGCACTTTGTGGGTCTGGTTCTTCTGGGTGGTAACCTCACGCTTATGCTGCATGTAGACATAATCCTGGGTGAACTTGTAGCCACCTTCATTCACACGACGAACGAAGATCCAAGGGAATACACCCTCCGCATCGAAGTACGATTCGTAATGATCGTCCACATTGTAGAATGCGCTGAACGCTCCGAGGCTACGCCCCTTGCCTACCGCATGAAGGATCTTGCGACCCATGATCTTGCGATCGCTCTCCTTCAATTCCACCACGGCCTCACCGGCGTTTATCCACCCGTAGTGAAGGATGTAGCGCAGCCTTTCACCCGGCTTGAAAGCCTCATGCTTCAGGGTGCGCAAGGCATAGGTCGGCGTTTCATTACTTGCCGCCACGGGAACAGGATCACCAGTACCGTTGCGGTCCTGTGCAATGGACAACGACAGCAACAGGATACTGCCTAAAAAGAGAAGACCTTTCATCTTCATGAGCGCACTTTGGCAAATGGGATGCCAACGATGAAGGTACGGCGGATCGTCAGCATCGGCAAGCTTTCAAGGCTTGAACGGAGCGCGATCCCGATCGGTATTCAGACCACGATGTTCACGATCCGCTTGGGAACTACGATCACCTTTTTCGGTGACTTTCCTTCCAGGCGTTGTTGCACTTCGGGGTTGGCAAGCACAGCGGCCTCGACCTGTTCCTTGCTATGCTCGATCGGGAACTCCAGTTGAAGGCGCGTTTTTCCGTTGAAACTGATCGGATAGCTGAAGCTGTCCTCCACCAAGTACTGTGGATTGAAGGCTGGCCAAGGTGCAGTGGTGATGCTTTCAGCATGTCCAAGTAATTGCCAGATCTCTTCAGTGACGTGCGGCGCGAAGGGTGAAAGCACGATCGCCAGCGGCTCCAATATCGAACGTTTGCGGCACTTCAGATCGCCAAGGCCGTTCACCGCGATCATGAATTGCGCCACACTGGTGTTGAAGCTCATCCGATCGATATCCTCGCTCACCTTTTTCAATGTAGCGTGGAGGATCTTCAGTTCTTCACGAGAAGGTTCCGCATCGATCACTGCCCATTCGCCATTCTGGTCGTGGAAGAGGTTCCAGAATTTGCGGAGGAAACGGAATGTGCCTTCAATGCCATTGGTGTCCCACGGTTTGCTCTGTTCGATCGGGCCGAGGAACATTTCGTAAAGGCGAAGCGTGTCGGCGCCGTACTTCTCGATGATGTCGTCCGGGTTCACGACATTGAACTTGGACTTGGACATTTTCTCGACTTCGCGGGTACAGATAAAGCGGCCGTCAGGATCTGTAACTACAAAGGGCTTTTCATCTGGCGCCCAAGAGGAACGCCAAGCTTTGAATCGTTCCACATCTATTTCGTCCCCGTTAATTAAGAGTTCGATTGGGATATGAATCGATGTATAGCTTGACACATATAATTCTTCGGTGTGATCGAGATCGGCATCTGTGAATACCCCTCGCCTAGGTGCAACCAATTCTTCATGTCGACCCTGCTGTTTCAAAACGTCCATTTTGTTTTTGCTAACAAAAACAGTACGTGTTTGACCGAATGGCCAGTTTTTTTGAAAGTCGCCTCCTCCCGGAATTTTCCATGTTGTCATTGACACCATTTGAGCGAAAGCGCTCACTCCTTGGATCATCCCCTGATTCACCAGCTTCTGCGCAGGTTCATCGAATGGGATCCAGCCGCGATCGAACAGGAACTTCGTCCAGAAACGGAAATAGAGCAGGTGCCCGGTGGCGTGCTCCGATCCACCTACGTACAGATCCACCTGTTTCCAATAGTCCACTTTCCCTTCAGCTGCAAATCGATCGGCGTTCTTCGGATCCATGTAGCGCAGGAAATACCAGCTACTGCCGGCCCAACCTGGCATGGTGGTAGTCTCGAGAGGGAAACCCTCACCCCCTGCCCCTCTCCCATTGAGAGGGGAGTAATTCCAATCGCTTGCTCGCGCCAAAGGTGGTTCGCCCGTTTCGGTCGGCTGGTATTTATCGATCTCGGGTAGCACGAGCGGCAGGTGCTCTTCCTTCACCGGATACGGCACGCCATCCTTGTAATAGATCGGGATCGGTTCGCCCCAATAGCGCTGTCGCCCGAAAGCCGCATCCCGCAAGCGATAGTTGATCCTCCGTTCGCCTTCACCTATCTCCACCAGCTCATCGATCGCGCGTGCGATCGCCTGCGGAACTTTCAACCCTGAAAGAAAACCGCTATTCACGATCGTGGCATCCTTCCGCTCGTCGGCTTCCTTTTCAATGTCTGCACCCTCGGTAACCGCAACGATCGGCAAGCCGAAATGCTTCGCAAAATTCCAATCGCGCTGATCGCCTCCAGGAACGGCCATCACGGCGCCGGTGCCGTAACCGCTGAGCACATAATCCCCAACCCAAACGGGGATCTCTTCGCCCGTGAACGGATGGATGCAATACGCGCCGGTGAAGACACCGCTCACGCGTTTCACATCGGCCTGGCGCTCGCGCTCGCTGCGGTTCTTCGCGGTGTTCACGTAGGCCATCACTTCCTCCATGCGTTCGGGCGTGGTGATCCGCTCCACCAATTCATGCTCGGGCGCGAGGGTTACGAAAGTGACGCCGAAGAGCGTATCGGGACGGGTGGTAAAGACCTCGATTACCTCACCCCCGGTTGAGCGCCCCCCCGGGGCCGCCGGCGCGGGGGGGGGGGGGGGGGGGGGGGGCCCCGGGGGGCG
>JAEZAU010000131.1 GCA_023430325.1 Bacteroidota bacterium
CACACCCGCGCAATCGATCGGTTGGCCGATGCATTGGCAGTTGGTGTTCCAGGTGTCGTTTCCGGTGTTCGCGTTATTGTCATTGCACGCCGTTCCAGGCAATGCCGATCCGTTCGCTACGCCGAGACAATCATAGGTTACAGCCGTTCCCACACACTGGCAGTTGCTGTTCCAGGTATCGTTGATCGTGCTGCTGTTTCCATCGTTGCAAGCCGTTCCCGGAAGCGCGTTCCCACCGGCCACACCCACGCAATCGATCGGCTGGCCGATGCATTGGCAGTTGTTGTTCCAGGTGTCGTTACCGGTGTTCGCATTGTTGTCATTGCACGCCGTTCCCGGCAATGCCGATCCGTTCGCAACGCCGAGACAATCATAGGTTACAGCCGTTCCAACACACTGGCAGTTGCTGTTCCAGGTGTCGTTGATCGTGCTGTTGTTTCCTTCGTTGCAAGACGTTCCCGGAAGCGCGTTCCCACCGGGCACACCCGCGCAATCGATCGGCTGGCCGATGCATTGGCAGTTGTTGCTCCAGGTGTCGTTTCCGGTGTTCGCGTTGTTGTCGTTGCACGCCGTTCCGGGCAATGCCGATCCGTTCGCTACGCCGAGGCAATCATAGGTGACAGCCGTTCCAACACACTGGCAGTTGCTGTTCCAGGTGTCGTTGATCGTGTTGCTGTTGCCATCGTTGCAAGACGTTCCCGGAAGCGCATTTCCACCCCAAGAACCGAGACAATCCTGAGTGCACGAAGATGAGTTCCCGGTATTTCCGCCCACACAGATCCCACAGTTATCGAGATGTGCACTTCCTCCCCAAACTCCATTGCAGTCCTGCATGCATGCACTCTGTCCTGTGTTTCCTCCTACACAGTCACCGCAATTATCAAGAACCGCCGACCCACCGGCCACGCCCGCGCAATCGATCGGTTGGCCGATGCATTGACAGTTGGTGTTCCAGGTGTCGTTTCCGGTGTTCGCGTTACCATCGTTACAGGCACTTCCAGGCAACGCCGAACCGCCGGCCACACCTGCACAATCCATCTGGGCGGAACCTGATGCGCTTCCGATCGCACCCAATGAAAGGTTGTAATAGCTTCCGCTCGCGCTCACTTCCAGTTTCACTGCGCGTACCATGTATTCATCGCCCGCAACGAAAGGCACTGCGGGTGCAGAATGGTTCGTCCCGGTCACCGGTGACGTTGTGATGCGTGTGATGGTGCCGTTCGAGTTGAACTTATAGATGTGATAACCAAGTACGGTCTCGCTCGATGCGCTCCAACTGAATGAAGCATGTCCACTGGTATTTGATACGGTGAGGTTCGAAGGTGGAGCGATCATCTTCATACGCAACGAAGGATCGCCCATCAATCCGAGATGGATCCGCGTGATGCTTCCACCCTGCCAGCCATCGTTAGCAGGAACATAGAGACCGCTATTGTTCATGGTGACCCATGTGCTGTACCCGATGTTGTCACCCATGGCCATATGGTGGAAATACCATGGCGGCATCCCCGACCAAACATTTGTGAGCGCATCACCCTTTGCCAGAGGTGCCCGCAGGAAGTTGTTCTTGTTGTCCCAGTCACCGAAGTAGCTGCCGAGCGACATGTTGAAGACACCGCCCATGCTCGTATTGGAGACATAATTCTGCGTGGTGCCGACATTGTTCGCGCCATTGAAGGTGATGACGCCGCTCTCATACAGCTGCGATCCACCGCCACTGGAATAGGTCCAGAGATAGCTCTGCCCGTTGACGAGGTTATGGAATGAGGTGCCATAAGCGTTCGCCACAGTGATGTCATTGGGCCCCACCAGGGGATAGATGTTCCGCCATGCGCTTGCAGCGAGCGGATTGCTCACCCACTGCAGATTATCGAAGATGATACCACGGGCCACTGGTGACCAGGCCTTCACTTTATAGCCGTGTGCCCGATCGAGATAGTTCTTCACCAGATCAACTTCACTGGCGGAGAATGCCGGCATGTCGTTCAGGTCCACACGGCCGATCTGCAGTTCCACTGTTGAGGGGAACTGGCTTTGATCGAATTTGCCATCGCCGGGAACGTTCGTGCATTTCGGGTAGGAAGAGGTCTGGTTCACGCTGTTATCCGTCCACGTTCCATCCATGTCACCATAATATCCGTCACACGGCCATGCACCGTAATGTTCAGAATGACCATCAGGCGCGATATTGCCTGAGTACGGAACTTTCACGTGACCGATGATGTACACTGCCTTCAATTGACCAGCTGCTTCATTATATCGGCCAATGATCGTGTTGCGAACGCTGGTAGCCGCGGTGCTTGGTGACACATCATCGCGCACCACGTTCCAGCCATCGGCACGCAGATCGTATGTGAGTTGCGAGAGTTCGGAGGTAAGCTGCGGTGCGATCGAATTATCCACCAAAAGGAGAATGCGTCCGCGATCTTCGATCGGCTGAACTTCGATCCCCGTACTGATGTAACCGTTGCCTGTGCCGCCACCTGATCGCTGCACGCGGTATTCGTAATTCACACCAACGCTGACGCTATTGTCATCCCATTGCGTGGCGGAAGCAGAAGGTGTTGCAACAGCGCTTCCCCAGCTGGTGGCACCTTTCAATTTTCGATAGATCGTGATGCTCGTGGTACCCGGATGTTGCACCCATTTGAGGGTGATCTTCGGGGGGCTGGCCTGTACGGTGGCATGAAGCTTCACCGAGGCATTCTCCGAAGATGTCTGGGAGAATGCCTGAGGGGCGAGCAGGAGCAATACAAGAACAAGCACATTGCGTACCATAGGCAGATGGTTCGGTGATGCCGGACCATCCACACGTTCCACTTTGAGAACACCACCCTGGCAGGAGCAGCATCAGCGGAAGGCCCAACGAAGCCTTTCTACCGCGATAATGTCGCCGGGGTTACAGTTGAAGAAAAAAACCGACCGCTATCGATCGGAAAAGATCAAGACTTCACCACCCTTACGCGACCGATCGGCCGCTGCTCAGCATCGTAAAGAATGATGATGTAGGTGCCTTGGGACAGTTCTTCCAGATCCAGGGAGTTGCTGAACGTTCGATCAAGAACGATGGATCCCAGGAGATCATGTAGAACAATGCGGCGGGCTTCGGCAAGATCACCTGAGAAGGTGATCCACGAATTTGTGGGATTTGGTCTAGCGTCGATCAGCGGCAGACCGGCGAGTTCAGCAATGCCTATGACGTCACAGGCATCACCTATGCCATCACCATCCAGGTCCAGTTGGTCCGTATTGGGAATGAAAGGACAATTGTCACAAACATCGCCCACACCATCCTGGTCAAGATCGGCCTGCAAAGCATTGTATGTGCCAACGCAATTATCGAAACAATCGAGCACATCATCTTCATCCGCATCGGGATTCGGTGGCATTCCAGTGCTTCCTCCAACGCAGTTCCCGCATTCATCCTGGAAGGCCGACCCGTTGATCTCTCCGTTGCAGTCCACCGATGACCCGGCGCACTCACAATCCTTTGACCATAGATCTTGGACCGTGTTCGCGTCGCCATCATCACAAGGTGTACCCGGCATCGAGCTTCCTCCCGCCGTACCGAGGCAATCGATCGGCAGACCTGCACACTCGCAGTTGGCATCCCAAAGATCATTACCGGTAGAAGGATCATTGTCGTTGCAAGCCTCACCAGGCAATGCCGTTCCTCCAGCGACACCGGCACAATCATAGGGAAGGCCTGCACAAAGGCAATCCGGGCCATAAACGTCATTACCTGTTGAGCTGTCACCATCATCACAGGGCGTTCCGGGCAACACAGGTCCATCAGGGTTCCCAAGGCAATCGTACAGATCACCGATGCATTCACAATCCCAGCTCCAGGTCTCGTTCTGCGTCAATACGTTGCCATCATCACAAGGCGATCCGGGCGTGGCGCTTCCGCCAGGAACACCGGCACAATCCTGTGGCGGCGGATAAGCGAATGAAACACACAACCTCGGCGCACGTGTCGGGCTCTGGTCATAACTCCATGAGGTCCGTCTTCCAACCCCAGTGATCATGACAACGATGTCGTTACCGGAAGACCATCCCGGGCGATCGACGATCTGTTGCATCAGGATGGACAGGTTCGGTGAACGTTGATCGGGACCAGCAGCATTCGGCTGGCTCCAGACCGGTGGATACCAATGGATCGGTTCGGTGGTCTGGCGTGATGAGAAGTTGAAAGGGGTCCAGTATAAAGGTTCAGCATCATCTGCAGCCTCGAACTGGATGCTCAGATCACATGGATCGAGACCACTTCCGGTGCGCGCGGTGAACTGGAGATAGGCGCTCACGATGATGGCACCCTGAGGGATCTGCAGATCGCGGAAATGCATGGCCGTCCTCTGGTTCCCGCGCCATGGAGGCGTCTCACTATCGCGGACCAGATCGAGGGCACCGGCATTCAGGTAGATATTCCCGTTCTCAGATTCTTCACCGTCGGGATTCACATCACCGATCTGAAGCAATTGAAGGCATATCGTCTCATCCACACAATCATTGTTACCGCCGCAAACGCCACAATCGTCGATGACTGAACTCCCACCGGGAACGCCAGCACAATCCAACGGAAGGCCGGTACATTCGCATTGCGTGCCCCAGGTATCATTTCCGGTATCCGGGTCGCCATCATCGCAAGGGGTGCCAGGCATTGCGTCCCCATCTATCACACCTTCACAGTCGGCCGCAGTGCCCATGCATTGACAATCGCTGCTCCAATTATCTGCGATCGTCAATGGGTCATTATCGTTACACGGTGCTCCAGCGATCGCGCTTCCGCCAGGCACGCCCAGACAATCATAAGGAAGGCCTGCGCAAGCGCAGTTGCTTGACCACGTATCATTTCCCGTGAACGGATCACCATCGTCACATGAACTACCCGGCAAGGCCGATCCACCCGGCACTCCCAGACAATCCACCAATTGACCTTCGCATTCGCAGTTCGATCCGATGACATCATTCACCGTATTGCCATTGCCATCATTGCATGCAGCGCCAGGCTCTGGATTTCCACAGCCACAATTGCCAGGTGTCGTTTTGTTCGGGTCGTTCGGGCATCCGTCGGAGGCATCGCACAGGCCATCACCATCCGTATCTGGCAGCGGAGTGAAGATGCACTCACCATTCAGACAGGAATTGACCGTGCAGGGATCGTTATCCGAACAGAGGATCGGCGTTCCTGTGCATTGACAGTTGTTGTTCCAGACATCGTTGATGGTGCATGTATTACCGTCACTGCACGGTGTGCCCGGCAGCGCAGAACCACCCACCACGCCGGCGCAATCCGTGGTCTGCCCGCCACCAAGTGTTACCTGGCCGAACGAACCAAGGCTGAGGTTATAGTAGCTTCCGCTGTAGCCGCTCTCCAGTTTCACCGCCCGCACCATGTATCGCACCGTGCCGCTCAGGGCCGAAACATCATGGTTGTAACTGGTTCCGGTGACCATGGATGGGCTGATCCGGATCCAATTCTGCTGCGTATTGCTCCACCTGTAGATGTAATAACCGGCCACCGCATCGCTTGAAGGGTTCCAGCTTACGTTGACCGTGGTCTGTGTCGATTGAAATGCAAAAACATTTGAGGGTGGTGCCACCACATGCATCCGCAATGTCGGATCGCCCATCAAGGCGATATGCACACGGCCGGCCTGCCAGTTCGCGGGTTCATAATGACCATTACCGTTGTTCTGTGAAATGACCGCACCATATCCGATCGTTTCACCCAGGCCCATATGATGCAGATACCAGTTCGGGTAGCCGGCCCAGATGTTGGTGAGCGTGGTGCCGGAAGCGAGTGCACTGCGAAGGAAATTGTTCTGGTTGTCCCAATCGCCGAAGTAGCTGCCGAAGAGGAAAGTGAAGATCGCCTTCACGCTATACGTATTGAAATCAGTGCTCTGCCCTACCCCGTTCGCACCTGTGAACCATCCACCTCCACAGGCATAACTCCACAAATAGCTCTGGTTGGACAGTGTGCTGAAATAATCCTGGTTGCTCACATTGTCCGGGTGCACCAGTGGCGCGAAACCTCGCCAGGCATTCTGGCTGAAAGCATCCGTATAGCCGGTGAAGTTGTCATCCACCAGACCGCGTGCTTGTGCTGTGATGACCTTCCGTTTCCAATTGCTCAGCTTGGTCAGATAGTTCGCCAGAAGTTGCGTTTCACTCTGTCCGGAAAAGAGCGGCAGATCATACATGTCCACCCGGCCAACGGCCAATTCCACCGAACTCGGGATAGTGGTCTGGTCGAACTTGCCATCACCAGGGATATTGTGATTGCGGGGCCAGGCAGCTCCAGTGCTCCATACCGAGTTATCCGTCCAGGCGCCGTTCACATCGCCATAGTACACATCTGCCGGCCATGCCCCGTAATGTTCACCGTGGCCATCAGGCGCAAGATTGCCTGAATAGGGAACGGGGACATGACCCAAAAGGAATACCGCCTTCACATTATTGGGGTCGGTATTGTACGTGTTCACGATCAGGCTTTTCACCTGTGTTACAGGAGCCGATCGACTTACATCATGTCTCACCACCTTCCAGCCGTCACCTTCCAGATCCGCTTGTAGTTGGGTGAGCTGTGAGGCGAGCGACGTAGTGAAGGTGTTGTCCACGATCAGGATCATCTTCCCGCGGGATTCCACGGCAGGTACCTGTATGCCCGCATTAACGTATCCATATGCGTAACCTGAATTGGCCGCACGTTGGATCTTGTACTCGTAGTTCTCGCCGATCGCAACAGCATTATCTGTCCATTGCAACGCGCTTCCACCCAGATTGGCGAGCACGCTTCCCCAGGAGGATGCTCCCTTGTACTTACGCCAGATCTGGAAGCTGCTGGTGTTCGAATGAGGTGTCCATTTCAAGGTGATCGATGCCGGGGAGGTCTGCACTTCGGCCCAAGCCTGTACCGAGCGGTTCTGGCCGTAGGTCTGGCCAACGGCATCCATGAATAAGAGCAGACCTGTCAAGAGGATGATGAAGCGGAGCATATCGTCTTGATCAACAAACGATTTCGAACAAACGGACCGTTATTTAAGCGGACCAAATTTGAGGAATCTGCGTGATCCACGATCACCTGTTGAAAGAGAGCTCCTGCTCTTTCGACCACGATCGAATTTTTTTCGATGGATCGAACACTGAGCCCGATGGATGACCTTCACTAGCGTCTACCATCACAGAAGTTGATTAATTTCGGCTCTCGTTCAGCGATCGTAACCCGTAGCGTTGAAGCGCGTACCACCAACTCCTTGATCGGTCGGACATTTCAGTATGAATAAGATAACGCCTACGCTCATCGATCTTCTGTCAGATCGTGCTTCACATCGCGCAAATGGACCAGCGATCTCGTTCGGTCAAAATATATTTACGTATCAGCAGCTTGAAGATCACTATCTCCATATTGCGGATCGATTAAGACAGGCTGGAATATCCAACGGCACGGTCGCCCTCTGCCTCGATCGCTCTCCGCTGCTGATCATCAGCGTACTGGGCATTATCGAAGCCGGCGCAGCCTACGTGCCGATCGACCCCAGCTACCCCGCCGATCGCATCGCCCTGATGCTGGAGGATGCGAAGCCAGGTGTGGTGATCACCGACCGAGAGCACCAGCACCTGTTCCAGGGCACAGGCGCAAAGATCCTTTTGATCGAAGAGCTTGATCTGACCCTCAACCCCTCCCGCAGTACTGCGGGACCCTTCTCCCAGGACGAGGGGGCTCAAGTCTCGCTAAACGATCCCGCCTACGTCCTCTTCACCAGCGGAAGCACCGGCCGGCCGAAAGGAGTGGTGATGCACCATGCGCCGCTCGTGAACCTGATCCAATGGCAGCTGCGCACCAGCGTTTGCGGCCCTGGCGATCGCACGCTGCAATTCGCGCCGATCAGCTTCGATGTGAGCTTCCAGGAGATCTTCACCACGTTCGCCCAAGGTGGCACATTGGTATTGATCACCGATGAAGATCGATTGAATTCGACCCAACTTCTGCGGAAGATCATCGCCCAGAAGATCAACCGGATCATCGTGCCCTTTGTGGCGCTTCAGTACCTCGCGGAAGCGGTGGAACGCACCGGCGAAGTGCCTGTTTCGCTGAAAGAAGTCTTCACCAGTGGCGAGCAATTGAAGATCACTCCGGCGATCGCGAACCTCTTCAAGCAATTACCGGGCTGCCGCTTCTGCAACCAATATGGCCCCACCGAAGGACATGTGGTGAGTGAACTTGAATTGAAAGGCGATCCTTCCACCTGGCCTGCGCTGCCCAACATCGGCAAGGCCATCGACAACGTGAAGCTTCTCATCCTCGACGATGAGATGAAGCCGGTGAAGCCCGGCGAAGAAGGAGAACTCTACCTCGGCGGGGCCTGCGTAGCGACTGGCTACATCAACCGCCAGGATCTTACTTCGGAACGATTCATTGCGGATCCTTTTGATCAAGATGGAAGGTTGTATCGTACTGGCGACCGCGCGATCGAACTTCCTGATGGCAACATCGATTACAAAGGCCGCATCGATGGTCAGGTGAAGGTGCGCGGTTACAGGATCGAACTCGGTGAAGTTGAAGTGGCGCTGGAAAAACATCCTGCGATCGAACAAGCGGTGGCCACGGTCCGCGAGGATCGTCCGGGATTGAAGCGGCTCGTCGGCTACTACGTCACCAATACTTCGATCGGAACGAACGCGATCCGCTCGCACCTCGCGAAACTCCTTCCGGATTATATGGTGCCCTCGGCATTCGTGGCGGTGAAGGAGCTGCCTCGCACTCCGAGTGGCAAGATCGATCGCAAAGCCCTCCCCGCTCCCGATGTGAAACGTCCGGAGCTCGATGTCGCCTACGCCGCACCACAGACTGCTACGCAGAAGACCCTCGCCGCCGTCTGGGCCGATCTACTGGCGGTGGACAAAGTGGGCAGTAACGACAACTTCTTCGACCTCGGCGGCAACTCGCTCCTGAGCATCCAATGCGTGGCCCAGCTTGAAGGCCAAGGCTTGAAGCTCCCCATCGTGAAGCTCTACCAGCATCCGACGATCAAGGCATGTGCAGCATTTCTAGATGGCGCTTCGGCTTCGCCTATGGCTTTGGCCAGGGCGCGCGTACGGGCTGATCATGATCAGCCCTCCGCGATCGCCATCATCGGCATGTCGGGCCGCTTCCCCGGCGCAGCGAACATCACCGAACTCTGGCAGAACCTACTCGCGAAAAAGAACAGCATCACCCGCTGGAAGCCCGAAGAGCTCGACCCCAGCATTCCCGAAGAGCTGCGCAACGATCCCTACTACGTGCCCGCACGTGGCGTGATCAATGATGCCGACAAATTCGATGCGGCTTTCTTCGGCGTGAATCCGCGCGTGGCCGCATTGATGGATCCGCAGCAACGCGTGTTCATGGAATCAGCGTGGGCCGCGTTGGAGGATGCCGCTTACGATCCCGCGCAATTCCCGGGATTGATCGGCGTGTATGCGGGCATCGGCAACAACACCTACTACACACGCAACGTGCTCGGTCACCCGGAGCTCATCGAACAGGTGGGCGATTTCCAGGTGATGACCGCCAACGAGAAGGACTACATCGCCACGCGCCTCGCCTTCGAATTCGATCTGCGTGGACCAGCGCTCAGCATCCACACCGCCTGTAGCACCTCGCTGGTGGCTATCGCACAAGCCTTCAAAGCACTACGCGAAGGTGATTGCGACATGGCACTGGCCGGCGGCATCGCTATCACCGTGCCCATCAACAGCGGCATCGTGTACAACGAAGGCGGCATGTACAGTCAAGACGGCAGCACCCGCACCTTCGATGCCGAAGGCAAGGGCACCAGCTTCAGCGATGGCGTAGGCATCGTGGTGCTGAAGCGTCTCGAAGATGCCGAGCGCGACAACGACCATATCTACGCGGTGATCAAAGGCGCCGCCCTCAACAACGACGGCAGCGACAAGGCTTCCTTCACCGCACCCAGCGTACGCGGCCAGGCCGAAGTGATCGCCATGGCACAGGCCGATGCCGGCATCACACCCGACCAGATCGGATACGTGGAGACGCACGGAACGGCAACACCGTTGGGGGATCCGATCGAGGTCGAGGCATTGACATTGGCGTTCGCCAATGGCAGGGCCGTAGGGGCGGATGATCATCCGCCCACTGATGATCATTGGTGCGCCATCGGATCCATTAAATCCAACATCGGGCACCTTACCGCTGGTGCAGGCGTGGCAGGCGTGATCAAGACCGCGCTGGCCTTGAAGGAGGAAAAGATCCCCGCCAGCATTGGCTTCGAGAAGCCGAACCCAGCGATCGATTTCGACAACTCGCCATTCCGTGTCGCATCGGAAACGATCGAATGGAAGCGCGTGGAAAAGCCGCGTTACGCTGGTGTATCATCCTTCGGAGTAGGCGGAACGAACGCCCACGTGATCCTGTCGGAGCCGCCGGTGCGAAAGGCTTCCAGCGCGTCGCGCAGCAAACAGCTGTTGCTCCTGAGCGCCAAGAGCCGCACATCGCTCGATGCGATGACAGAGAAACTGCGCACATTCCTGGAACAACATCCTGAGACACCGCTTGCCGATACCGCCTATACCTTACAAGTAGGCCGCCGCTCATTCAAGCACCGTCGACTGATCGTAGGTGGTTCGCATCGGGAAGTGATCGAGGCGATCGCTGCGAAGGACACCAACCTGATCGGCACACGCG
>JAEZAU010000173.1 GCA_023430325.1 Bacteroidota bacterium
TGATCCGGTTACGCCAATCCATGGAACTAAGTTAAGTGTTCAGAGTTCTTCAAGCTTTCCGATCGCATGATGTATCTCGTCATAGGAAAATCCTTTCCGAAGAAAATACTGGATCACCTTCTGCTTCTTGATCCTCGGATCGGTCTCCTTCGATCTCTCCAGCTTTTTTTCGATCGCTCGTTGCAGAACGTCATTCAGTTCCTCTCCATCGATCGCCTTCAACCCAAGCTTGATGCATTGATCCGAAACCCCTTTCATCCGCATCGACTGTTCGATCTTCTTCCGGCCCCAGCCTTTCTGCCGGTTCTTGCTCACCGCGTAATGCTCCGCGAAACGCGATTCATTCAGGAAACCTTCGCCGATCAGTTGTGAAATGATCTGTTCAACTTCTGGCTTGTGACTACCCCACGCGTAAAGCTTATCGCGCACTTCCTGCTGGCAGCGCTCCTGGCGGGCGCAGTAGGCCCGGGCTTTGGCAATCAAGGATGACATCGCATCGCAAAGTTGCGCACGACACGAAGATCTCTATCCCCCAACTACAACGGCACCTCGTTCCCCTGCCCGTCCTGCACCGTGTAATCCAAGTACTGGCTGTTGCCCATTGGCTTCACCTTCACCCATTTTTTCCAGCGCCACCACCATTTCTGCTGTATGCTGGGAATGCCCTTGGTCAGGTATGCGTGAATGAACGGATGTACGCACAGCGTGAGCCCGCTCATGTCTTTTTCGCCGTGCAGGTAGTTCAATGCGTTCTCGATCTCATCGATCACGAGCACAGGAGCGCTCACTTCGCCGGTGCCGCCGCACGTAGGGCAGCTTTCGCTGGTGTCGATCTCGGTCTCGGGCCGTACGCGCTGGCGCGTCATCTCGATAACCCCGAAACGTGATGGTGGCAGCACATTGTGCTTGGCCTTGTCATCGGCCATGGCCTCCTTGAGCGCTTTGTGCAGCGTGCGGCGGTTCTCCGCCTCGTACATATCGATGAAATCCACGCAGATGATGCCGCCCATATCACGCAGGCGCAACAACCTGGCGATCTCCTGTGCCGCCTCGATGTTGATGTCGAGCGCGTTCTTCTCCTGGGCCTGGCTTCCACCTTTCCGGCTGCCGCTGTTCACGTCTATCACGTGCATGGCCTCCGTTTTCTCAATGATCAGGTAGGCACCGCTGGGCAACATGACCTGCTTGCCGAAGGCCTGCTTTATCTGCTTGTTCACCCCGAAATTGTCGAAGATGTCGATCTTGCCTTTGTACGGCTTTACGATCCCTTTCTTCTCGGGTGCGATCTTCTCGAGCGTCTGGCGGATCTCTTCGGCCAGCAACTCATCATCCACATGGATGGCGGTGAAATTCTTGTTGAGCAGATCGCGTAGCACGGCACTGGTACGATCTATCTCGCCGAGCACCTTTTTTGGCGGCTGGGCGCTGCGCAGGTTCCGGAAACAGACATCCCACCGCGCCAGCAGGTTCTGCAGATCGGCCTCCAGGTCCTCGGTCTTCTTGTTCTCCGCGTTGGTGCGGATGATCACGCCCATGTTCGCGGGCCGGATCCGCTGCATCAGCTGCTTCAACCGCGAGCGTTCCTCTTCGTCCTTGATGCGCGAGGAGATGCTTACTTTGTTGATGAAGGGGACCAAGACCATATACCTGCCGGCCAGCGTTACTTCCGCGGTGAGGCGTGGGCCTTTGGTACTGATCGGTTCTTTGGCGATCTGCACCAGTATGCTCTGGCTGGCACTGATCACATCAGCGATCTTGCCGTTCTTATCGATATCGGGGTCGAGCTTCCATTCGGAGAGGGTCGGCTCTGCGATGCTTCCGCTTACCGCACCCTTGGTGAACTTGAAGGTATTGCGGTACTGGGGGCCCAGATCGAAGTAATGAAGGAAGGCGTCCTTCTCGTGGCCCACATCCACAAAAGCCGCATTGAGCCCGGGGGCTACTTTGCGCACCTTGGCCAGGTAGATGTCGCCCACGGCGAAGCCTCGTTCGGTCTTCTCCCGGTGCAGTTCGGACAATGCTTTGTCCTTCATCAGGGCGATGGCCACCTCTGATGCACCTGAACGAATGATCAGGTCTATGTTCACGCGATGTTACGCTGGGATGAAATGATGAAGTTCCCTTTTTTCGGGTACCATCAAGCCGCAGCAGCCCATGGGACGGATCCCATGGGCCACGCAACGATCAGGCTATACGATCCTACCGGACCTTCTTCTTGTGCCTGTTCTTCCGCAAGCGCTTCTTGCGCTTGTGCGTGGCCATCTTGTGCCTTTTCCTCTTTTTACCGCACGGCATGTGCTTCTTTTGTTAGTTGTTCGTTCTCCAATTCCCTCACGAAACGGTCCACACCATGTATGATCGCCGTATCCTGAGCCAATGTCCTGTACTTTCTCAAGCTTTCAAGGGCTTGAGGAATGCTGTCCAACGTAGCGTATGTGCGCCCCAGATAGAACCAGACGTCAGGGACATCATCCCCGGCCAATTCCACCACCTTCTTGAAACGCTCCAGCGCCTTGTCATACTGCCCGCTCTGCACGGAGAATAGGCCAAGGTGCCAGTGCGCCTCCACGTTATCAGGATCTTCCTGGAGTATCTCCCGAAGCATCATGATACCGCGCATGGGTTCCTGCCCGTTCACCAACGCCACCGCTTCAGCAGTACGCAGCTTGATGGGATCGGCCTGTTCGGCCAACTCCTTTTTTGCGGCAGGCACCCTGGGCGCCAATACCAAAAGAACGATCACCACCAACGCGCCCCCAAGGGCCAGCAGCTGGGGCTTTTTCAAGCCCATTACTGCTGCGGTGCGGAAGCCGCACCGTTGCGGTTCTTCACCTTGTCGACAAAAGTGTCGGCAGGCTTGAACGCCGGCACATCGTGCGCCGGTATGATGATGGTGGTGTTGCGGGCCAAGATCCTTCCGACCTTTTCCGCCCTGTGCTTCACCACAAAGCTCCCGAAACCACGCAGGTGAACATTCTCGCCTTTCTCAAGACTGTTCTTCACCTCTTCCATGAACGCCTCCACTGTGGTCAATACCGCTTGACGCTCAACGCCGGTGCGCTTTGCGATCAAACTGACCAATTCCGCCTTCGTCATCCCTGTTCAAAAGTTTGGGGCCGCGAAGATAGGGCTTTTTAGCGTTGTTCCAATGCATCTTTGTGCTGTATGTCAACAACTTCATCTCTACGGAAGGCGATAAAGGTCTGGTATGAGGCGAACAAACGTGATCTTCCGTGGCGGCATACCAGGGATCCATACCGCATTTGGTTGAGCGAGGTCATTCTCCAACAGACACGCGTAGAACAAGGAAGAAGCTATTGGGAGAAGTTCACGGAGCGGTATCCGAAGGTGTCCGATCTGGCCAAAGCTCCTGAAGATGAGATCTTGAAGCTCTGGCAAGGACTGGGCTATTACAGCCGGGCACGTAACCTTCGATCGGCCGCCGTTCAGGTCATGGAAGAACATGGTGGCCAATTTCCCAAGGATATGGCCGGCCTGAAAAGCTTGAAGGGTGTCGGAGATTATACCGCTGCAGCGATCGCCTCGATCTGCTTTGATGTACCTGAAGCGGTGGTGGATGGAAATGTCTACAGAGTGCTGGCCAGGATCCGTGGAGTATCAACACCGATCGATAGCTCTGAGGGACGATGGGAATTCAAGGAATTGGCGCGAACTCTACTGGACAGGGAACATCCAGGCGATCATAACCAGGCCATGATGGAACTCGGGGCCACGGTGTGCACGCCGCGAGCGCCGAAATGCAATGAATGCCCGGCATATTCAGCATGCTCGGCCCGCATGGAAGGAAGGATCGATCTATTACCGGTGAAGGCAGGAAGAACAAAGGTCCGGGTGAGGCATTTCAATTACCTCTTCATCAGTTGTAAGGATGGATTCTTCATTCAGAAGCGAACGGGCAAGGACATCTGGCAGAACCTTTACGAGCTTCCATTGATAGAATCAGACCGGCCATTGTCCCTTGGCCGATTGAAAGCAGAGATCAGCCATGATGGGATCAAAAAAAGTGGACCTGTGAGACAACACATTCTCTCACATCAGAAAATAGAAGCAGCTTTCTGGGAATTGAAAGGTGCGATCGAAGAAAGACCTGGATGGATCGCCGTGACCTTCACTGACCTGAAGGATTATGCGCTTCCGCGATTGCTGGACAGATGGCTTACCGAACGATCGGAAATGGAACAGCCGCACCGATGACCGGAGCGGCTGTTCTTGAGAGATCGTTACGGCCTATCGCTTCACGATCCGGCTGCTCCAGGCGGAACCTCCGATCAATTTGAAGGTGTAGAACCCAGAATTCAGACCACTTACTTCGATCGCGTTGATGCCGTTGACCATTCGATCTGAAGAAACGAGGCGGCCGGTCGCATCGATGATCTCGTAGTTGAAGCTTCCGCTGAGAGAAGTGAGATCCACGTTGAGAACATCCACCGCCGGGTTCGGGAAGATGGTGATGTTCAGTTGGGACAATGATGGAATGCCGCTGATGATATCAACATCGCCCATCATACGCGGAAGCACCCGCCATTCATTGAAGGCATATTGAAGTACGCCTGTAATGTTGTAGGTCTCACCGACTACGAATGGATACGCGAAGATCACGTCATCAACGAGTACGGTCCCATTGCCATCCGATACAGTGAATTGTCCGAAAGGACCAGAGGATTCCACCGTTGCATTCTGTACGCGCACCAGAACGCTCTCGTAAGGTTCGGAGTTGGCTTCTGGGGTGTTGATATCGGTTGGTACCGGTGTTCCCCCGCTGCTCACCGTTACAAGGTTCGTGACATCGACCAATTGCGTTTGACCATTGAATTCGGTAACGTTCCCAGTGAGCGTGATGACATCGCCGATGGCGAGTGACCCGGGGTCCGAAAAAACGTAGATCCCGCTCCATGCGCCGCTTCCGTCCTGAATGAAATAGCCGTTCGTGGCGGTGATGCCCGTGACCATTCCACCGGTATTGACGCTCATTCCGGCCATTGGAGAAGCTCCATCCGGTGCGGCGGTCTGCTGGATCTCGGTTATGGTCGCATCTGTGGGAGGATCCACGGTGCCGATCTCGATGTTCACGTCGTCCACTACAATATGCTCGGGCGCCACAGTATTTACAACGCTCAGAATGAATTCGCCGGCCGTGGTATCGTTGGCGGCACTGATGGTCACTTCCACTTGCTGCCATGTATTCCCGACCACATCCACATACTGGCTGTATGGCGCATAACCCGATCCAGTGGAACGGCCATCAAAAAGGCCCACACGGATCTCTCCTTCACCGCGCACCCAAAAAGAAATGGTGTAAACCACTCCCTCTTCCACCGAAAGTGGTTGCGTAGTGAACCGCTTATGCGTACTGGTCTCATTGATCAGCCGGACCGCGTATGTACCCGAGTGGGTATCGGTGGAAACCTGTTCAACACCGCTCGCAGCGATGTTCGTTTTCGACCCCATCCAACCATCAGGCGCAGTGCCGGTCCAATCCTCGAAGCCGCTCTGGAAGACCACCTGCGCACTGGCGGTGATACTGAAGATCGCGGCGAGTAGAAGAAGAGTAATGTGTTTCATGCGTTCTCGATCAAAGGTTCAACTTCAGTGTGATCACTGGATCACGACATCATCAATTCTGAAATTCGTGGTCTGGCCAGAAGGTCCGCTACCTGTATAGCGGAAGCCGATGACAAAGCTACCATTGTAACCGGCCGGAAGATATTGGCCCAGATCGATGGCTCCGGATTGCACCCAGACCTGATCGGCTGTCGCCGGAGTGGCATAAGTGCCGGTAACCGCCGTCCATGTTGCGCTTGAAGGGTTGCCGATGCTATAGTTGGTGCTGATGAACAGGGCGAACGGATCGTGGCCCGCTACCCCGAAGCCGCGCTGGCTACGGAAGGAAAGTGTCTTACCAGGTGCATACTGCACTGGCGGGGTGATCAGCCAGGTGATGTCCTGCGTAGCTGAGGATTGGAAGGCGGTCGCCTGGGCTGCCATATCGCCACTCACTGAGGTTCCACGCCATTTGCGCGTGCCCACTGATGGTTCATTGTTCCAGCAGTTCAGTACTATATCAACATTCGCGGCCGTCGATGAAAAATTCTCCATCACACCCTGCTCAGCTTCGCAGACCGTTGGGCATGCTTCGCACCTATCGGGATCGTTCAGTTGGACCTCATTGATGTCACGAATGAACAATTGCGCATCATCCTGGAATTGACCAAGTACACCAGTGATCGTTCCGTGACCGCTGGGAATCTGCTGGCCGGCAAAATTCGCGTAACCGCTGGTGCGCACGATCAGCGTATTGTCGCAGTCGGTAAGGGTGCGATTTATTGTTTCCTGCCCGATCGCATCCGCATACGTAACACCATAACAGGCCTCGGTCATGGTGAATTCCACATCGTTGATCCTGATGAGCTTGGCCTGGATGAATTCCTGTCCTTCTGGAGCATTCCAGATGGAATCCAATTGATGCAGGGTAAGTTCGAGTGGGGCCTTGGCTACTTGTGTGGCCTGTTTTACGATGTTGTTATCCACATCAACACTGTCCAGCTGCATCATGCCTTGGTAACGGCTGAGGATCGTTCCTTTCAGGTAGATCCGGATCGAGTCACCCTGATAGAGCCCCCCGGAATTCTGCAACCTCAGTTGGATCGCAGCGGTATGGTCCTGTACATAAACGTTCTTGTAGAGGTTGCCGTTCTGCTCATCTGCGGTGACCACGCCATAGACCGAAGAATCACCAACGAACCGCTTCGATTGCACATCGATCGGAAGAAGATCGCGCAGTTGTTGCACGGTCAGCACCTGCCCTACAGGCAGAGTAGGCACCGGGGGCGCATCGAGCTCCTTTTTACAACCGGCCATGAACAGCATGCCCGTGGCGAGAAGCATCACCAGCTTCAATGTGTTCTTGAAAGATCTCTTTTCCATTGTACTAGAAGCTGTAAGTGATCATGGCGAAATAGTTCCGCCCGAACATGTAACTGAACTTCGGCGGGAAGCGGCCTATCTCCGAGCGATCGTAACGCAATTGCTCGAATCCGCCGATGCGGAAATCCTGATTGTCCAACAGGTTGTTGATCGTGAGGTTCACCGCAAGGCGATTACCCTTGATCATCCAACTTTTTCCTGCGAAAAGATCCACCGTCATGTTGGCGTCCAGCTTGGTCTGCCCCAGGAGCTGATCCACCTGTGGATCGGTATCCACGAAGTTGCCGATCGCTTCCGCAGTGCGCCTGTCGGGGTTGGGATCGAGATAGATGTCATCGAAATAATTCACACTTGCGCCAGCGAACCAGAATTTCGGTGAGTTGTACCGAAGACCGAGCGATGCAGCGGTCTGTGGCATTCCACCGATGCGATAATTCTTCCAGAATACGGTGCGATCGGTAGCAAAGACCTCCGGACTATTGTCCCGTGTGATGGTCGCGGACGAACGGGAATCATAACGGTAGTCGCCGATCGCGAGCACACCCGTAGCGAGCCATGTGCTTGTGAGGCTCGCCTCCAGACCCAGTTCAAGACCCTGATGTACCTGATCCACATCCTTCATCACGTAATTCACCAGCGTGAGGTATTCATCGTGGTAGAAGCTGCGTGACCAGACCTGGTCCATGATCCGCGCATGATAAAGCGTTGCCCTGCCCTTCACCCGCGAAAAACGCACCAGATAACTGATGTCGCCACTGTATGCTGATTCGTTGGTAAGACCATCTATCACCTGATGACGTGTGCGTGGCGATACATATGCGTTACGGGAGATCGGAGGACGCGTGAGGTATGCCACGTTGGCGGTGATGAAATGACGGCCTGTGAGCTTGTAGATGGTTCCAGCCTTTACGCCATAATGAAAAAAGCCGTGCTTTTCGCCATCACCTGAAGAATCATCGGGAAAACGACCGTTGCGGAAACGGCTTTCCCGCCAGAAAGTGGTCATGGCCAGATCGATGCCTGCGTAGAATTCGATCCGTTGGAAACGCTTTTCGAACTGGGAGAACACATCGATCAATGTGGTATTGATATCGTAGTCGTAGCCGAACATGTCACCGTCCTTCACCACTTTGTTCGGTGTATCCAGATCGTTCTGGGCAACAAGGGTATCATTGAAATCGCGCTGCGCGAACTGGTCCACATCCAACCAGAAATCACCACCAAGCAGATCATCCACAACCTTGAAATAGTGTGTGCGCTGCTTATGGAAGCTTCCGCCGATCGTGAGGTGCCTGTTGTTGGATAATTGGCGGGACCAGACGCTGTTCACGCCGATCCGCGTTGGATCTTGACGTTGCTCTTCGACGATGTACTTGCTTCGGTTGCCAGTGATGGAATTGCCACTGCCGTTGGCATTATCGACCGTATACAGGTTCTTGCCATTGGCGAAATACAATTGCTGCCAATCGATCTGGCGCGTACCCTCATCATTCAGCCAATTGTCCGTAACGAGCGATGCATAAGCGGGATCGCGGAGCGAATAATAACTGGGCAGGTAGCGGTAGTAATCAGGTCGCGGATCGCGCGCGTCGTTCCAGTTCAGATTGGTGAGCCCATCACGCCCGAAGGTGTAAAAGAGCGATGTGGTGAGTTTCGTCGCACTATCGGGCCTGAAGATGTGTGAAGCGATGATCATGGGCTTATGGTCGAAGCTCACCCGCGCATTGCGTTTTTCATCACCCTGCCAGCCCCAGTTCGGATTATAATAATTCGTTCCGGCCAGATCGTACGCTTCCTGCACTGCAAGTCCCTGTCGGCCTTGAACGATCGGTGCACCGAAGCCGGCCAGGCTGATGCTGTGGTGATCGTTCAATTTCTTCTCTGCTGCCAGATAATAGGCGTACGCATCGAAGAACGTTCCATCGATATAACCTTCCTCGGCCCAACGTCTCGATCCGGAAAAACTGAACGCCCAGCCGTTCTTCTGCATGCCGGTGCTGCCGGTCACCATCAGGCGGTTGCGATACGCCCGGTTGGACGAAGCATAGGAAACGCGCACCCCACGGCGCAGTTCCAATGGGCGAACATTGATCTCGGTAAAACCACCGATGCCACCGAAATTGTAGCGGGATGAATTAACGCCGGTCTTTACCTGCGGATAGCGTGTCACATCGTTAAGGCCTGCCCAATTGCTCCAGGATGTCCAGCCGCTCTCCAGATCGTTCACCATCACACCATTAATGCTCACGATCGTGTTCTCCGGATCGAAGCCACGTATGCGGAAGCGCGCCGTACCGAAGTTGAAGCCGGCCGTGGATGTGAAGACATCGCGCGAGGATTGCAGGATGCCTGAAATATCTTGTGAACCAAGCTCGGAATCCAGATCATCTGCCGTGATGGTGAATACCGGTAATTGCGGTTCCACCACTTTCCTACTGGTATCTGTGGCCACTGGTGCAACAGTAGTATCGATCTGTGCTGTTCCTGCTAAGGGAATAATGCCGAAGAACAGAAGAACTCCGAAGATACCGGTGGTCTTGTGGCGGTCTAGGGATCGAGGCATTCGGGCCAGGTATGTGGGTATGCGGGCGTGAGGGATCCTGGTCCTGTTCAGAAGGATACGGCCCGTTTCCGGGGCGGCAAATGTAATCAGCGCGGGCGATCGTCGGTGTGCGCTGGATGCAGATGACATGAAAAGTAGCTATCATCCGGCAGAACTCGAACTTGGTCTAAAACAGGATCTTAACTCCCGGAGAATAAAAGTTTTCCATATACTTTTGTGAGCCTTTCAACGCCCACTGTAAAAAGGCCGCTCCGCTTACCGCATTGGAACCAAGACCGTTCAGAACGATACTGGCCGTATTGCTGGTCAATTTTTTGTCTGCGCTATTACCCGGCGTGGCAAAGGCCGATCACTTTTCCGGCGCGAGCATCACCTATACCTGCAACGGCGGGAACATGTACACGGTCAACCTCGACCTGTACCTTGATTGTTCAGGAACGGCGATCACCCCACAGAACCTCCAGTTCACCAACAGCTGCGGTACGGTCTTCTCCATCAACAATCTACAGCCAACGTTGATCGAGGAGGTCTCTCCTTTGTGCAACAATTCCATTCAGAACAGTACGTGCAACGGCGGCGCGCTTCCGGGCTTCAGGCATTATCGGTTCTCCACCACGTTGTTCCTGGCACAATGCAATTTCTGGACGATCAGCTGGTCCATCTGCTGCCGCAACACCATGCAGAACGTAGTGGGCGTACCGGGCATCTACGTGGAAGCCACGCTCAACAACGCGGGTGGTGTCTGTGACAATTCCCCGGTCTTCACCGATACTGGTGTACCGTACACATGCGTCGGCAATGACCTGATGTACAGCCCTGGCGCATCCGATGCCGATGGGAATACGCTTGTGTACTCGTTGATCAATGCCCGTTTCCTTCAACCGCCGGCAGTAAGCGTTCCCTACCAACCGGGTTTTACCGGTGCCGAGCCGTTCCCGGGAATGACCATCGATCCGAACACCGGGCAATTGACCTTCAGCCCGGGTGTACAAGGGAATTATGTGGTGGTGATCCAGATCGCTTCCTACGATGCGAATGGCAACCTGATCGGTACGGTGATGCGCGACCTGATGTTCGTGGCGGTGCCATGTACGGGCGTGGCCCCCACAACCAACGGACTTTCGAACGTGCAGGGAGCATCCATAACCGCGACAAATGCCGTGGAAGTATGCGATGGGGTACCCTTCTGCGTGGATCTGGTCTTCGATGACCCCGATCCCACGAACGTGATCTCCATGGTGACCGACGCCACGCAGCTTCTTCCAGGAGCTACGTTCACGGTCACCGGCACGGCGCCGGCCACGGGCACACTTTGCTGGACCCCTGATGCAGCCATCCTTCCATTGAGCGTCTTCATTCAGGTGAACGATGGACAGTGCCCGATCCAGAACAGCACATCCACTTCGATCCACATTTCCGCTACACAGCTTCCGCCTGTACCACCTGATGCCGGTACCGATGGGAACACCTCGGTCTGCCAGACCGCTGCATCGTTCCCTTTGATGCCTTTGCTCGGCGGAACGCCGGATGCGGGCGGAAGCTGGACAGCGCCCGATGGTTCAGCTCATTCCGGAACTTTCGATCCTTCCACGGATGCATTCGGAGACTACACCTACACGGTGAATGCCGGTTGCCTTTCCGCATCAGCGATCGTGACAGTGGATCAGGCTCCAGGCGCAAGTGCAGGTACCGATGCCATCATCAACGTCTGTTCAGATGCGGCTTCCATCGATCTGTTGGCGTCCCTGGGCGGAACACCTACCGCTGGCGGTACCTGGACCGGCCCGAACGGCGCCATGAACGGCACGTTCGATCCTGCAACGATGAATGGTGGGCCGTACACGTACTCCATCACCAACGGCCCATGCCCTGGCGCATCTGCAACAGTGACCGTGATCGAAACACCCGCTGCGAATGCAGGTATCGATAACACAGTTACCCTCTGCAGCACCAGTCCGCAGACGGATCTCTTCGCGCTTCTTGGTGCTGCAGCGCAGGCTGGCGGAACATGGGCCGGGCCGGACAACATCAACGGTTTCTACAATCCTTTCCAGCATGATCCGGGCGTATACACCTACACGGTGACCGGTATAGCGCCATGTGTGAATGCTTCTGCATCGATCACCGTGGTGGAGAACCAGGCCGTGAATGCCGGAGCGAACGGAAATCTGCTGATCTGCAGCAATTCCGCTCCGGTGGATCTCTTCAATGCGCTGAACGGAACGCCGCAGGCAGGCGGCACCTGGGCCGGACCCGCAGGTGCAATGAACGGGACCTATGATCCGGCAGTGCATGGCCCTGGATTCTACAGCTACACCGTAACAGCCGGTCTGCCTTGTGCTGATGCTACTTCATTCGTGACAGTTACCGAGGAAGCAGCTCCCGATGCCGGAACGGATGGTTCGATCGGCTTGTGCGCTACTGATGCACCGGTGGATCTGATGACCGTTCTTGGTGGCACTCCGCAGGCTGGCGGTGCATGGACCGGTCCGAGCGCGATCACTGGCACCTTCGATCCATCGATCCATCAACCGGGCACATACACTTACACGATCACCGGTATCTATCCCTGCCCGGATGCCGCGGCAACAGTTGATGTTTCTGTCGACCCTGCTGCAGAGGCCGGTGATGATGCCACTATCGCAGTCTGCAGCGATGATGCACCTATCGACCTTTTCGCGCTTCTGGGGCCGAATGCGCAGGCCGGTGGCAATTGGAGCGGGCCTGGACCAACGACGGGGACCTTCACACCGGGCATCGATCCATCGGGCGACTATGTCTACACGATCGCAGGCAATGGCTCATGTGCGGGATCCACTGCGACCATTACGGTGAATTCATCGATCGCAGGAGATGCTGGTCAGGATGGTTCCATCTCCTTGTGCAGCGATATGCAACCCGTCGATCTGATGACCGCCTTGAACGGAACACCGCAGAATGGTGGCACATGGAGCGGACCGAGCGCGATCAATGGAAGCATTTTCGATCCCTCGATCCATGTTGGTGGCGTTTACACGTACACCATCACTGGGGTGGCCCCTTGCATTGATGCCACAGCTACAGTGACCGTTGATCTCAGTGTTTCGGTTGATGCCGGTGATGATGGGAACATCAGCCTTTGTAGCACCGATGCGCCTGTGGACCTGTTCGCCGTGCTGGGACCTGATGCGCAGGCCGGCGGCACATGGAGCGGGCCGAGCGGGATCACCGGCATGTACGATCCATCTGTTCACGACCCCGGCGCATACATGTATTCCATTGCGGGCAATGGCAATTGTCCCGGTGCCAATGCGACGATAGTAGTGACAGAAAGTACAGGTGTTGATGCAGGTACTGATGGCAGCTTGGATGTATGCAGCGATGGAGGTGTCGTTGATCTGTTCACTGTACTTGGCGGCACACCGGGATCTGGTGGCACATGGAGCGGACCGAGCAACATCAATGGCCTCTTCGATCCATCTCAACATTCCAGTGGTGTGTACACCTACACGCTTACCGGTAACGCACCTTGCCCTTCTGATGATGCTACGGTAGGGGTGAATGTTGAGTCTGCAGCGAACGCAGGTGATGATGCCTCCGTGACCGTTTGCGATCAGGGCGGAGCGGTGGATCTCTTCGCCGCATTGGGACCGAACGCACAGGCTGGCGGAGCATGGAACGGACCAAGCGCGATCACAGGAACATATGATCCAGCGTTGCATGCCCCGGGGATCTATACGTACACATTGGCTGCGGGTACGATCTGTGGTGCTTCCAGCGCGGCGATCACTGTTACCGAGAGCGGTACGCCTAACGCAGGAACTGACGCGGTGCTCGACCTGTGCTCCACCGATCAGCCGGTGGATCTTTTCACCTTGCTCGGGAATGCGGATAACGGTGGAAGCTGGACAGGTCCGGCAGCGGGTTTCAACGGCACGTTCGATCCTGCGACTTCGCCCGAAGGGATCTACACGTATTCGATCGATGCTGTAGCGCCTTGCGTGAGCGCTCAGGCTACGGTCACTGTCACGGTATCTCCTGCCCCGGATGCGGGAAGCGATGGCGATCTGGTGATCTGCGAAACTGCCGGCGCAACAAATCTCTTCGATGGCCTCGGAGGAACACCGCAAACGGGAGGCACCTGGACCGGCCCGGCGGGCGCTTCAACGGGCATGTATGATCCATCGATCGATGGTCCTGGCATCTACACTTATCTCGTACAAGGAAGTGCTGCGTGTGGCTCGGCGAGCGCTACTGTGACTGTGACCGAGACTTCTGCTCCGGACGCTGGTGTGGATGGAAATATCTCGATCTGCTCGGATGCCGCGGCCTTCGATCTGATCACATCACTTGGTGGAACCCCTGATGCGGGCGGCACTTGGACAGGCCCTGCGGGAGGCTTCACGGGATTGTTCGATCCATCAAGCGACCCATCGGGTGTTTATACGTACACGATCAATGCACCTGCACCTTGCCTTAGCGATGCAGCAACTGTTACCGTTTCAGTGGAGCCTGCACCTGATGCCGGATCGGATGCATCCATCACATTGTGTTCCTCCTCGGCTCCAACGGATCTGTTCACAGAACTGGTTGGAACACCGGATGCCGGCGGAACATGGACAGGTCCTTCAGGCAGCTTTGGCGGAACATTCGATCCAGCAGTGGATGTATCAGGCAACTACACCTACACGATCGCTGGTACGGTCTGCACCTCAGCTTCGGCATCGATCTCCGTCACGGTTCAAGATGGTCCGGATGCCGGTGAGAATGCGTCGATCGAACTATGTAGCAGCGATGCACCGGTGGCGCTGATCACGCAATTAGGGGGAACTCCGGATGCCAATGGCACCTGGCAGGACGGTAATGGCAACACGATCCCCGGAACGCTCGATCCATCCACGGCTTCCAGCGATACCTACGTATATACGGTCGGTGGAAGTGGCATCTGTCCGGAAGCATCTTCAACGCTTGAGATCACCATCGGTCCGGCGCCACAGGCCGGTATCAGCGGCGTGCTTCAGTTGTGCGATAATTCCGGCCAGGGTTCGCTTTTCGATGGATTGACAGGAACGCTGGATGCGGGCGGAAACTGGACCGCGCCGGATGGTTCTGCGCATGGCACCGTCATCGATCCGCTGGTGGATGTTTCCGGCACGTACACATACACCGTCACCAACGGAACATGTCCGGCAGCGACTTCAACGGTGAACGTGGTGATCTTCTCCGCACCGGATGCTGGTGAAAATGCTTCGGCCATGCTCTGCACCTCGGACGATCCGACACCATTGCTCAGTCTTCTCGGTGGAACTCCTGATCCAGCTGGCATCTGGACCGGCCCGAACGGCGCTTCGGCCTCCATGTTCGAGCCAGCCCTGGATCCACCTGGAACGTACACGTATACGGTGACAGGCAATGCAGCATGCGGGAATGATGTGGCCACCGTTGTGGTAACAGTGAATCCAGCGGCCAACGCCGGTACGAACGGTTCGATCACCTTGTGCAGTAATGATGATCCGGTGGATCTGTTCACGCTTCTTGGAGGCGCACCGCATACCACTGGAACATGGACCGCTCCTGACGGATCGGCATTCAGCGGCAACTTCGATCCTGCGGTGGGCATCGGCGGAGTGTACACATACACCGTTCAACCCGCATCACCTTGTTCGCCGGCCATCGCAACGGTAACAGTTGACCTTCTTCCCGTTCCGGACCCGAACATCACCGCGACCAATTCCGATGCCTGCGCACCTGTGGAAGTGACCATCTCTCATGACTTCGCAGGATCTGCAAGTTGCACCTGGCTTATCGGCAATGGCGAATTCAGTGAGGATTGCGGGCCGTTCACCACATCGTTCGATGAACCGGGATCCTACTCCGTAACATTGATCATCGATGCCAACAACGGTTGTGGCTCGAACACGATCACGATCCCCGATCTGATCAAGATCCACACGAGACCGGAAGCTGAATTCCACGCAACGCAGGAGGTTGTTGGCACCCAGGTACCTGCCGTGTACTTCCACAACCAGTCCACCGGCGCAAATACCTACTTATGGGAGATGGGCGATGATGCGACCTACACGAGTGAACATGTGAACCACGTCTTCCCTTCGGAATTGGGCGATGAGTACGAGGTCTGCATGATCGCGTATGCTTCACCGCAGTGCGCTGACACCGTCTGCAAAACGATCACCGTTGCCGATGCTCTTCTGGTGAATGTTCCAAATGCCTTCACACCCGATGGCGATGGCATCAACGATGATTTCCGTCCGATCCTGGATGGTATCGATCCGGAAAGCTACTCGTTCGAGATCTTCGATCGGTATGGTCGATCCATCTTCAGCACCAGCAACCCCGGAGACGCCTGGAATGGCAACTTCTCGTCGGGAGAAGAAGTCCCGCTGGGCGTTTACGTGTGGAAGATGATGGTCGTGGATCCATTCACCGGCCGCAGGAAGGAAAGCACCGGCCATGTGACGTTGGTGCGCTGATCCGCTTTTTCGGCTCCACCTATATTTGGCAACAACCTGCAACGTTGCCCCAACGGCTTGTCATCATTCCTACGTACGATGAAAAGGAGAATATCCGAGACATCGTTACACATGTCGTTGGTCTGAAGCCGGAATTCCAGGTGCTGGTAGTGGATGACAATTCACCGGATGGCACCGCGGATATCGTTCGATCGATGGAGGGTGAATTTGCCGGCCGAGTACATCTTCTTGAGAGGAAAGGAAAGCTCGGCCTGGGCACCGCGTACATCGCCGGATTCAAATGGGCGATAGAGCGCAAGTACGACCTGATCTTCGAGATGGATGCGGATTTCTCGCACAACCCGAACGATCTGTTGCGGCTTTCCGCAGCGTGCGAGAACGGCGCGGACATGGCCGTGGGATCGCGTTATGTGAAAGGTGGCCACGTGCGCGATTGGTCGTGGGACCGGATCTTGATGAGCTTCGCAGCTTCGCTTTACGTGCGCACTATCCTCTGGCTAGGTGTACGAGATACCACCGCCGGCTTCGTCTGCTACAAACGGCAGGTGCTCGAAGCGCTTCCGCTGGATGAGATCAAGTTCATCGGTTACGCGTTCCAGATCGAAATGAAGTACCGGGTTAAACTGAAAGGCTTCAAGATCAAAGAGGTGCCGATCATGTTCGTGGATCGCGTAAAAGGCCGAAGCAAGATGAGCATGAACATCTTCAACGAAGCGTTCGTGGGTGTGTTGAAGATGCGGATGAACATTCCAAGGAAATGAACAACTGGCTGATCCGCAATGCGCGTGTGGTGAACGAAGGACGGACCTTCGATGCCGATGTGCTGGTCCGGAACGGGATCATTGAACGCATCGCGGAGGAAGGGATCGGATCTGCCGGTGGCGCGGTGGAATTCGATGCGGGCGGAAAACTTCTGTTGCCTGGAGTGATCGATGACCAGGTGCATTTCCGCGAACCCGGCCTCACGCACAAGGACGATGTCGCCCATGCCAGCGCGGCGGCGGCGGCCGGTGGTGTCACTTCCTTCATGGAGATGCCCAACACGAACCCGCAGACGCTAACGCAGGAACTGCTGGCGAAGAAATATGAGTTAGGCCGGGCGCATTCACGCGTGAACTACTCGTTCTATATGGGCGTGGCCAACGACAACATGGACGAAGTGCTGCGCACCGATCCGCGTACCGTCTGTGGCCTGAAAGCCTTCCTCGGATCGAGCACCGGCAACATGTTGGTGGACGATCCGGTAACGCTGGATGAACTCTTCCGCAAGGCGCACATGATCCTGGCGATCCACGCGGAGGATGAGACCACGATCAAGGCGAACATGGCCTCAGCGGTGGCACAATGGGGTGAAGAGATCCCGATCGAAGAACATCCGCTGATCCGGAGTGCGGAGGCTTGCTACATCAGCAGCAGCAATGCCGTGAAGCTCGCGAAGGAACATGGAACGCGCCTCCATGTGCTCCACATCAGCACGGCCCGCGAACTGGAATTATTCAATGCCGGACCGATAGAAGGAAAGAAGGTCACGGCGGAAGCCTGCATCCACCACATGTGGTTCTGCGATGAGGACTATGTCTCCAAAGGCGCCTTCATCAAATGGAATCCTGCGGTGAAGACAGGTGCCGATCGTGCAGCGATCCGCAAGGCGGTGAACGATGATCGCATCGATGTGATCGCCACCGATCATGCCCCGCACACGATCGAAGAGAAGCAACAGCTCTACGCGAAATGTCCTTCCGGCGGCCCGTTGATCCAGCATTCACTGGTGGCGATGATGGATCTGGTAAGCCAGGGCGTGTTCACGCTGGAAAAAGCGGTGGAGAAGCTCAGCCATGCCCCGGCACGTTTGTTCCACATCGATCGGCGCGGTTTCATCCGCGAAGGCTATCATGCCGATCTGGTGCTCGTTGATCCACAAAGCGCATGGACCGTGGCGAAGGAGAACCTGCTGTACAAATGCGGCTGGTCACCATTCGAAGGCCATTGCTTCACTTCGCGCGTGCTCAACACCTGGGTGAACGGCACCATGGTCTACGCCGATGGCCGGGTGGACCATGAGGTTCGTGGCCAACGATTGCACTTCGATCGATGAGGTGGTGGATGCTGTTTCCGTTGTTCCTGCTGTTCGCGTGCGAGCAGAAAGATCGGATGCCGGAAGGCCTGCTGGAGCGGGAAAAGTTCAAGGCCGTGCTGTTGGATGCGCAACTGCTGGAGGCGCGGTACAACCATGAAGTGGTGGTGGAGCACATGCAGGAAGTGCCGATGAAACAGTACTACGAGCAGGTCTTTGAGAAGCACGGCACGGACAATGAGCAGTTCCAGCGGACGTTCGAATATTATACCGCTCGGCCGGAGGAATTGAAGGCGATCTATGAGGAGATCATTGTGGAGTTGGGGAGGCGGAAGGATGGGGGGATGTGAGGGGTTATTCGATCACGAGCTTGCCCGTATGACGTTCGTTCGTAGTCGTTACTATTTCGAAAAAATAGATGCCATTGCCAAGAATTCCTCTCTTCAATGTATTCCTTCCACCTTGTAATTGAACACGAATTACCTGCGAACCGGATGAACTGAACAAACGCAATACACCTTGGATCTCCGGCCCAAGTTCAATAGATGTTTCAGACTTAAAGGGATTCGGACTAATGGTGATACTCGGCCGAACATCATCCATCGCGTGAATTGCAGTTGGGATATAAACTCCGCAACTATCAAGTGATGAATAGATGTTCCAGGAAGTCGAATCGTTCACATATAAAGATTCAGATAGCATTGGCATTGAAATGATATCCAGTTCTACATCTACCGATTGCGCCTGGATCAATGTGACGTTTATGGAAGGTGTCACATCAAGAGCACATTCATGATATCCATTCTGAGCGATTTTGCGCAACATAGCGCCATAATTAAATCCGTCCGCTTGAGCATAGGATAACGTCAGCAATGAACTATCAGGGGCTTAATAATATGTATAGGACTCTGAGACGTGCCATCGACTGCAAAATGATCAGCCCAGACGATTTCATGGGTTGCATTCATCTTTAGCAAAAGGAGATCACTAGACTGTCCTTGAGCGACCCACATTAGGGCTGCATATCCGCCATCCGATGTACCGGTAACCAATGGTGTCTGCACGATATTCCATCCGTCAAAGGATAAAATTTTTGCCCATGACACATTGCCTTGGTCATCGACAAGAAAACAGAGAAGACCAGCTGGTGAGCTTCCAAGAAATAAATGTCCATCAACTAACTTCACATAACCCGTTAAAGTTGCCGTACAGCCATCAATTTTCTTGCTCCATATTACGGTCCCTACCGAATCCATACGACATACATATGGCGTTTGTTGATACAAAGTACAATTAGGCGAGGTGGAAAAACCCATCATAATATCTCCATTCTCGACTTCCGAACTGCTACCACGCCAGCCGCATGCTGTCGGCACACTTAAGATCCTACTCCAAGTCAAATTACCATCATCATCTATCTTCATGATCATCGGTGAACGTCCAATGACGGTTGTCCCATCCATTTCTTCGTGCGTGGCATAGATATAATAACCACCCATGACACTAATACTGAAATTATTTGGAAACAAATAATCTATTTCATGATCATAGTCGCTAAATTTGATTCTTCTATTCCAAATAATGTCCCCAACAGAATTTGTCCGAAACATCCTTACCGAACGGCGTAACACATTCCCGATCGTCTCGTTATTGCCAAAAAGAAAACATTGTCCGCCAGAAGATAGGGAACGCGCAAATCGACCGTGCTGCATACCAAATCCAAGAGTATTGTATGTAGAGAACTCGCGACTTTCAACATAATTACCATTATAATCCAATTTATGATAAACGAATCCATCTATATTTTCCCATAATCCGAATCGTATAGTGTGGCAAAGAATCAAATGGTTTGGTTCGAGCCCAATGGATCCTGACCAATCACGGCCCAAGTATTTGCTGAATGTTTCTTGAGCGAAGCAACTTGGAGTAGTGCTTAAAAGAAGTACAATCGAGATTATGGCCGGAATTATAGGCACTGGTTTCATGATGAAGTTTTTTATCATGAAGACGATGACAGCGAACTTTTCGCTGCTGGAGACATGTGAACCTAAGGAAAGTTATCCATATACCCAACCACATTCCGCACCATCTCCCCCACCCCCCGGAACTCATACCCCAACTCCGCCTTCACCTTCGCATTGGAGAACCGCCGCTGAATGATCCCGGTATGCGCCGTGGCGCGTGTGATGAAAGGCTTTCCAC